>CASFZT010000008.1 GCA_949299215.1 uncultured Ruminococcus sp. | reverse complement strand
CGTCTCGATACCCAGCGACAGCGGGGTAACATCCAGCAGCAGCACGTCTTTCACTTCGCCCGTCAGCACACCACCCTGGATCGAAGCACCGATGGCTACCACCTCATCGGGGTTCACGTTCTTCGACGGAACCTTGCCGAAGAAGTCCTGTACCACTTTCTGGATGGCCGGGATACGGGTCGAACCACCTACGAGGATCACCTCGTCGATATCTTTGGGCTGCAGACCGGCATCGCTCAGTGCCTTGCGGCAGGGCTCGATGGTGGCCTGGATCAGACGATCGCTCAACTGCTCAAATTTCGAACGGGTCAGCGTCGTTACCAAGTGCTGCGGAATTCCGTCCACCGGCATGATGTACGGCAGGTTGATCTCCGTCTGCGTCGAGCTGGACAACTCGATTTTGGCTTTCTCGGCAGCCTCTTTCAGACGCTGCATGGCCATCGGGTCCTTGCGCAGATCGACGTTGTGGCTCTTCATGAACTCGTCGGCCAGCCAGTCGATGATGACGTGGTCGAAGTCATCACCACCCAGGTGGGTATCACCGTTGGTCGATTTTACCTCGAACACACCGTCGCCCAACTCCAGGATGGAGATATCGAACGTACCGCCACCGAGGTCGTATACGGCGATCTTCATATCCTTGTTGGCCTTGTCCAGACCGTAGGCCAGCGCGGCGGCCGTAGGCTCGTTGATGATACGGCGAACCTTCAGACCGGCGATTTCGCCTGCCTCCTTCGTAGCCTGACGCTGCGAGTCGGAGAAGTAGGCCGGTACGGTGATGACGGCTTCGTCCACCGTCGTGCCCAGGTAATCTTCGGCCGTCTTTTTCATCTTCTGCAGGATGATGGCCGAGATCTCCTGCGGGGTGTATTTACGGCCGTTGATGTCCACACGCGGCATGTTGTTCTCGCAAACCACCGTGTAGGGGACACGGGCGATATCGCCCTGAACCTGGCTGCAGGTCTCACCCATGAAACGTTTGATCGAGAAGACCGTGTTCTTCGGGTTGGTGATGGCCTGACGTTTGGCCGGGTCACCTACCTTACGCTCACCGTTCTCGGTGAAGGCCACGATCGACGGCGTCGTACGGTGACCTTCGCTGTTGGGGATTACGACCGGCTCATTGCCTTCCATCACTGCTACGCAGGAGTTCGTCGTACCCAAGTCAATTCCAATGATCTTTCCCATAGTTGTATACGTTTTATTTGTTATTTTCTGTTGTTTCGTTTTGTTCGCTCGTGAGAGCATCTTTACTTCATCAATCCCCGTGCCAACCGGAACGGCACCCCGAAATTGGCAGTCTGGCGGGACGATTGGCGGAAAAAGTGGCAGACGTGACACGACTTTGTCAGAAAAATCGGCTGGCATGCCGCATTGGCGGTGACAGATTCGGGGGAACGCCCGTTGGCAGCTGTCCGGACAGCTAATAATATAAGGTACGTGCCAGCCGGCCGGCCAGGACCGGGAAGGGTGTAGCGGCCCGTGGCGGCCGGCGGGAGAGAGGTTGGCGCGAGGCAGCGGCCCCGGCGGTTGTCCGGGCGTCCGGAGGCAGGCCCTCCGGAGAAAATTTATCATGAATATCGGCTACATATATAAATCCGCAGCTATTGCAATTTCCGCCGCAATGCTTTTTCCGCTTGCCGGCTGCGCATCGGAAGCTGCGACTGAAACACAAACATCCGTATCATCGGCAAAAGTAACATCTTCCGAAAACACAAAAGAAAGCAATCCTTTCAAGCTGTCAAACCCCAATGCTGACGAACAGACCGCAGAGATATACAGCTATATATGCTCCCTCACAGGCAGCAATGTTTTAAGCGCACAGCAGGAATCCACATGGATGGGTAGTGTTGATTACGAAGTGGACTACATTTACAATCGTACGGGAAAATATCCTGCAATGCGCGGTCTTGACTACATGAACGATGATTTTGCCGGCGTAAATGAACGTGCGGTAAAATGGTGGAATGACGGCGGTCTTGTAACTATCTGCTGGCACACGGGATATGATTTTAACGGGGAATGGAACGAAGCACTCAAAACGGAAATATCCGATTGGGATGCTGTTCTCACCGAAGGCACGGAAGAAAACAAAGCGTTTCTTGAAGGCATGGACAAAGCTGCCAAAGCGCTGCTTGAGCTTCAGGAGCAAGGTGTCACCGTTCTATGGCGTCCGTTCCACGAATTTGACGGCGCATGGTTCTGGTGGGGCAAGGGCGGCTCGGAAAACTTCATAAAGCTATGGCGCATGATGTACGACCGCTATACAAATCATTGGGGACTCAATAATTTAATATGGGTGCTCGGCTACTCGGGCAACGGCAAAAATTATCAGGAATGGTATCCGGGAGATGAATACTGTGATATTGTCGGTGCGGACAGCTACAACGGAGGCGCACAGGGCAAGCTGTGCAAGCAAATAGAAAAATTTGTAACGGATAAGCCCCTATGCTTCCACGAATGCGGCGTCAATCCCACGGTCGAGGAATTACAGGAAGTAAACTGGACATATTTCATGACGTGGCACACCGATTATATTGTATTAAAAAATGACGCCGATGCACTCAAAACGCTTTACAACAGCGACTATGTTATTACCAAAGATGAACTTCCGTCCTTCAAACAGGACGTATTATAAATAAGCTTGTATGAAAATACTTGAATACGGAAATCCAAACGGTAAAAAGCTAATACTTATACATGGATTTCAAATGCCGCTTTCCATATGGGAAAAATACATAGAACATTACAAAAATAATTTTCATATCATAGTGCCGATAATCCATGGACACGATCCAGAAAGCAAAGAAAATTTTATCGGTTTTGCGGACACCACCTCGGAGCTTGAGGAATGCTGTATATCGAATTACGGTGAAAATATCCATGCGGTATACGGAATGTCAATGGGCGGAGTTCTTGCCGCAGCAATATGGCAAAATAAACGTCTGAAAATAAACAAGCTCATCATGGATGGCTCGCCGCTTTTGCCGTCAAATGCGCTTATCAGAAAATATATGCAAAGCTTTTATCTTACAGTTACACACAAAGCACAGAAAAGGGATCCGAAAACGCTTGAACGGTCAAAAAACATCTGTCCTCCGAAATATCTTGACGATTTTCTGGCAGTACTTGATAATATGTCCGATACGACAATTGCAAATGTCACAACTGCCGTGACCTCTTTCAGGCTGTCCGAAACCAATGATACAAGCCTTACTGAAATATATTATTTTCACGGTACTGCCGCAAATGAGATGATAGCACAAAAATCCGCAAAATTCATAGCAAAGCATTATCCGTCTGCCGTAATAAAGTGTTTTCAAGGCAAGGCACATTGTGAGAACGCAATTTTTCACCCCGATATAATGATAAAAGAATTAGACGAAATAATAATGTAAAAATTCCCCTGCCGCATCTATCACCGACAGGGGAATTTCTTTATGGTATAGGACAGCTCATGATCGGCATATAGTAAAAATGCAAGGCAATGAAAGGGGAAAATGCTCATACGGGCATACTAACAACACCATGACCGAGATACTGAAGCTACTTAACGACATTTTATTTTTTGCGCTGCATCTTGAAAACTGCGGAAATTTTCCAAAGCCTCTTTCGGCAAAAGAAGAGGAAGAATGTTTTCGTCTTATGGCATCGGGTGACACTGCGGCACGAAGCAAGCTTATTGAACATAATCTGCGTTTGGTAGCACATATTGTGAAAAAATACTACACTGCATCAAACGACAGTGACGATCTTATCTCCATAGGCACGATAGGTCTTATAAAAGCGGCTTCATCTTTCGATTACTCAAAAGGCACTCGTTTTGCAACCTATGCATCAAGATGCATTGAAAACGAAATACTTATGTACTTCCGTTCAAAGAAAAAATCCTCAGGCGACATATTCTTTGAAGAACCCGTAGATGTTGACAAGGAAGGCAATCAGCTAACATTAATGGACATCATTGCCGAGGACGACGGTATCATCGACAAGATAGACCTCAGCATAAAATCGGAACAGCTTTACCGTTTCTTAGACGAATGTCTTACCGAGCGAGAGCTTGACATTATCGTAAACCGCTACGGTCTTTACGGGCATAAGCCGCTTACACAGCGTGAAGTTGCAAAAAAGCTGAAAATATCTCGCTCATACGTATCCAGGATCGAAAAAAAGGCTTTAGAAACCCTGCGAAAGAAATATGAACGCTCACCTCTATTCTGATACAAACGCAAATTTGGAAATGAGGTGAGAGCAATGTATTTACGTACTCCGCACCGATTAATTCGCTGCGGAGTTTTTAATTTTCAGCAAAAAATAAAACCTTTATTGCCTATAACAGCAACAAAGGTTTTTATGGCGCGGAACAAGGGATTTGAACCCTCGCGCCGGTTCCCCGACCTACTCCCTTAGCAGGGGAGCCCCTTAACCACTTGGGTAATTCCGCAGGTTAATTATAGTATAGTATTTATTTCATACCCGCCATATCGGATATTTTGGCGGAGAGGGTGGGATTCGAACCCACGGTCCCTTGCGAGATCACTGGTTTTCAAGACCAGCTCCTTAAACCACTCGGACACCTCTCCGTATATTTCCCGTGAATTTACTTTTGCCTTCACAGTCGACTTGTACATTATATCACAACGAAATTCGTTTGTCAAGCTTTTTTATTTTATTTTATAAAAAAGTATAAAAATGCACTGTTCATACGGATATCCGACCTGCACGGAGGGTCTTATTCTTCAATGTTTACGGACTTCTTTCTGCCAAAAAGCTTCTTTATCAAATACGCTTTATACGAAAGCACCTCCATCATTCCGCAGATCTTATCGGTAATAACGATAACAAGCGTTTCTCTGTACCTCGGTATTGCAAACAAATTCAGCGGAAACATATGCTTTTCAATAATATCACATTCCAGCTCAGACACATAAAAATACTTCTTCACATTTTCAAGTGCGGCAGATGCGTGTGTAAAGCCGTGAAGACGCTCTCCCTTCGGCGGAACATAGGTATGCCAGTCATAAAGAAAGAGGTCATGCAAAAGACCTGCTCTTGCGCCAGCCCTTTCGTTCAGTGAAAAAAATTTGCAAAGTTTGTAATTATAGTACGAAACATTAAGGCAATGCTGAAAGCAGGTCGTATTCCCATGATGCGGATATTGTTTCATGCTCTGTACAACTTCGCTGTCGAGCAGATCGGCAACAAGGCTGTAATATGTGAGCATATCGCTGTCAAGTTTTTTCTTCGATCCTATTGCTTTAAGCATTGCATTTCCTCACTTTACAAGTATAATTACAACATATTTAAATTATACTTAATGCATTGTACAATTTCAATAGTATAATTACATATTTTTAAGAACGTTTTGTTAATTCATATTGTGCATTATGATGCATATGTTCTTATAAATATCCATTCTCGAAAACACATTGAACACTTATGCTCGGTGCTTTATTCATAAATCGGATATTATTATCCCTTGTTTTGCAGTTTTTATTTTTTGTTTAAATTGCACTAAAAATGTGCAAAAATTTTTTTGTGAATTTTCATCTAAATTTTATGTCGCTGTTGCAAATCGGTTTGGATTGGTGTATAATATCATTAAAGTGGTGAATAAATCAATAAAAGTGGTGATAGGTGGTGAATTTTCCACATGGTTTTTAACACAGTGTGGAAAACTCCACGGTGGAAAATGTTGAAAACTTCTTTAAAAGTGCAAAAAATTCCGTGTTTTTTATCACTTTAAGTCGAAATTTATCAACAATGCTATATGGAAAGGCGGTGTAAAAGCTTGGGCGGAAACTCATTAATGGGTACTTTTGAACATACAATCGATGCAAAAGGCAGAATGGCATTTCCTAACAAACTCAGGGAAAAGCTTGGCTTGAGCTTTATCGTCACCATCGGTCCGGAGCATTGTCTGTATGTATATTCCGAAGCCGAGTGGGAAAACTTTACTGCAAAGATAATGACTCTCACAGGCGAAAAAGCTCGTGCCGCAAAAATGTTTATCGTCAAAGCCTGCACCGTTGAACCGGACAAGCAGGGACGTATTCTTATTCCCCAGAATTTAAGGGAATACGCACATTTAGACCACGATGTCACCGTTCTCGGCGTAATCAACCGTGCGGAAATATGGGATTCTGCGCACTTCAACAATATAAGCGGCAGTATCTCGGAGGAAATGCTTTCTGACGCACTTTCGGACATTGCTTTCTGATAATAATCAGGCTTTACCGCAGTTTCTCTAAGGACAGGTGTTAAAATGGACTTTTCTCATATATCCGTCATGCTTCAACAATGCATTGACGGTCTTAACATAAAGCCGAACGGCATCTATATAGACGGAACCTGCGGAGGTGCGGGACATTCTGTCGAAATTGCAAAGCGTCTTACAGACAGCGGCAGACTTATCGGAATAGATCGTGACCCGGATGCAATAAAGGCGGCATCCGAACGTCTTTCACCATACAATGCAAAGGTGCTCAAAGGAAATTTTTCCGATATGAAAGCTCTTGCAGCAGCAGAGGGCATAACGGAAGCCGACGGCATTCTTCTCGATTTGGGAGTATCCTCACATCAGCTTGACACACTCGAAAGAGGATTTTCCTATCACGGCAGTGCACCTCTTGACATGAGAATGTCACAGGAAGGTGTTTCCGCAAAGGATATCGTAAACACATACAGCTACGAAAGCCTATGCAAAATACTTTGGGAATACGGTGAAGAAAAATTTGCAAGAAAAATTGCAGATACTATTATAAAAAGACGTGAAACCAAACCTATCGTTACAACGGAACAGCTTGCAGACATCGTTTGCTCATCGATTCCAGCCAAATTCAGACGTGAAAAAAACCCATGCAAAAAAACCTTCCAGGCAATAAGGATAGCAGTAAACTGCGAACTGGACGAGCTTGACAAAGCACTTGACGATGGATTTGATCTTTTAAAAAGCGGCGGAAGACTATGCATTATAACATTTCACTCATTAGAGGACAGAATGGTCAAACAGAGATTTGCTTCATTCTGCACGGGCTGCACTTGTCCGCCGGATTTTCCGCAGTGTGTATGCGGCAAAAAACCACGTGGACGTCTTGTAAACCGCAAACCCATTGAAGCAGATGAGGCTGAACTTGAAGTTAACAACAGGAGCAGGAGTGCAAAGCTCCGTATCATAGAAAAAATATAAACAAAAATGTGAAGAACGCTTAGGCGGGAAAGGATAAAAAAATGGCTAAGTCTAATCTGGCGTATGATTTTTCAAGGTACAGCGATACAAACACTGCTGAAAAAATTTCCAAGCAGCGCAAGGAAGAAATCAGCATACACAGAGCAAAAGCAGCATCGGCGGGCAGTATTATGAAATTTTTTCTTATAGCGGCTGCAGCTGTACTTCTGCTCTCACTTGCCGTTGAGGGGAAAGTTGAAACCACTGCCATTCATAATGAAATTGCAAAGCAGAAAGAATATGTAGATATGCTTCAGAGTGAAAATGTTCGTATGCAGACCGAGATCGAAAGCAAATCCGCATTCAAAGCGGTCGAAGATTATGCGGAAAATGTACTCGGTATGCAAAAGCTTGAAAAATCACAAATAGAATATATAAATCTTGAAAGCGGAAATGTTGTTGAGATACCCAAAGAAAACGACAATCTATTCTTACAGATAAAATACGCTTTTTTGAATTTTGTGGAATATCTCAAAGGCTGATAAAATAATATTTAAAAAGGGTTGTACACAAGAGGTCAGACGCTCCTTATTGTACAGCCCGTATTTTGCTGTTAGGGATTTTATCCCATTCTTACGAAAGGAGCATGAACCTTGTCTCGCAATCCCACAAAAGAAATGAAATTAAAGCTCAATCTTATTATTCTGCCGATATTTCTTGTTATTGCCGTAATTGTCATTACTCAGCTTGTACGTGTTTCTATAATCGACGCTGAAAAATATCAGAACATGGCTAACGAAAGTCAATTCGGCAGCACTGTCATAAAGGCAAACAGAGGCAGTATATACGATGCTAACGGCAAAACTCTTGCTCAATCGGCGACCGTTTACTCCATTATCATCAACCCATACCGCCTTGAAGGTTTAAAGAAAAATGAAACCGTTGATCCGGAAACGGGAAAAACGGAATATCAGCGTCAGCTTGATGCGGTCATCACGATCCTCACCGAAGAGCTTGACAATCTTACAGCCGATGACATAAAGGAAAAATTCAAAAACACAAACTCTCAATGGGCTTGTGTTGCAAAATATGTTGACAAAACCGTTGCGGACATCATTCTTGCACGTGCAGACGAGGAAAATCTTGAACATGACATGATCTACACCGAAACGGACACAAAGCGTTACTATCCGCAGGGTATGCTTGCCGCTTCTGTCATCGGATTTACAAATTACGACGGCGACGGTATCTACGGTATTGAGTCCTACTACAACGATTATCTCAAGGGCGTCGACGGAAAGATCGTTTCGGCAAATGACGCTCTCGGAAATGAAATGCCGTATAAAAATGATAACATACACGAGGCTCAGGACGGAAATTCCGTATATCTCACTATTGACATGACTCTTCAATACTATGCGGAAAAATATCTTGAACAGGCTGTCGAAGAAAACGACGCACAAAACCGTGCCTGTGCAATTATCATGGATGTAAACACAGGTGCCATAAAAGCAATGGCAAGTACACCCGGCTTTGACCTCAACGACAGAAACTCCATCTACTCGAAAAAAGATCAAGCCACGCTTGAAACTATTACAAACGAAGATGAATATTCCGAAACATATGCTGCGCTTCGTGAACAGCAATGGAAAAACAAGGCTGTTACCGAGCTGTACAATCCGGGCTCCGTTTTTAAGGTAGTAACGGGTTCTGCCGCTCTTGAAGAGGGCGTTATAGATCTGAACAGCACATTTGACTGCGGCGGAGTTATGAATGTTGCGGGAGTTCCCATTCACTGCTGGGCGAGCTATTCTCATGGCACTCAAGACTTCACGACCGCCATGACAAATTCCTGCAACCCCGCATTTATGCAGATAGGTCAGAAACTTGGTGCATCCACATTCAGTCAATACTTCAAGGCATTCGGCTTTACCGAACCAACGGGCATAGACCTTCCGGGTGAAGCAAACAGCATTTATGTACGTGAAGAAAACATGGGGCCCGTTGAGCTTGCTACCTGTGCATTCGGTCAAGCAAACAAGATCACTCCCATTCAGATGATAACTGCCTACGCTGCAGTTGTAAACGGAGGATATCTTGTAACTCCGTATGTTGTAGACAGGATAACCGACACTAACGGAAATGTAATAAAATCTACCGAAACTTCAATAAAAAGACAGGTCATCTCGGAAGAAACATCTGCAAAAATGCGTGAGGTTCTTGAATCCGTCGTAAACACAAAGGGCGGTTCAAATGCATATATCAAGGGATATTCCATTGGCGGAAAATCCGGTACATCAGAAAAAATCGACAAGATGAATCAAACCGGCGAAGATAATCTTTATGTTTCGTCATACTGCGGTTTTGCACCCGCCGATGATCCGGAAATAATCATGCTTGTTATGGTCGACGAACCCTCCGCACGCGATCAGAACGGTGCTCTGATGTACTACGGAAGCGTTGTTGCCTGCCCTGTCGTTTCCAACACATTCAAGGAGGCACTCCCCTATCTCGGATACTATCCCGAATACACCGATGATGAGCTTGAAGCTCTCGGAATCACTATCCCTGCGCTCAACGGTCAGACTATTGAAAATGCAGGCTCCACTCTTGAAGCTCTCGGTCTTACATACACCGTTATCGGCGACGGCGATACCGTTGCTGCTCAGATTCCGGCAAAGGCAAGCACTCTGCGCCGTGGCGGCAAGGTAATTCTTTACACCGAAGAGGACTATGAAACAGAATACACCACCGTGCCGAATGTTATCGGTATGTCATTATCCGATGTAAACACCACACTTACAAATTCAGACCTAAACTTCAAAACGGGCGACGGTGCGTCAAGTCACTCCGGTGCAGTTGCTTACTCTCAAAACTACGAGGAAGGCTGTATCGTACCAAAGGGCACTATTATTGAAGTTGTTTTCATAATCAAAGACGAAGGTTAACTTACGTTCTTTAAAATTTATACGCTCTTCATACGGGCGGGAAAGGATAAATCCATGAAACTTGCCAGCTTGCTTACAGATGTCCTTAAATCTACAGACGGCAATATAAATTTTACCTGCGGCGATCTCACCGTAAACGGCATTACCGACAATACAAAAGAAGTTGCTGAAAATTACATTTTCGTATGTATCAAGGGAAACAGCTTTGACGGACACTCTGCTGCCGAAGAAATGCTGGAAAAGGGTGTGCTTTGTGTTGTAACGGAATATGATCTTGGCCTCAAAAGACAGATAATTACCTCCGATACAAGAAAATTTTACGGACTTCTTTGTGCGGCGTGGTTTGAGCATCCCGAACGTCATCTCAGGCTTGTCGGCATCACCGGAACAAACGGTAAGACCACGACTGCAACTCTCATCAAGGATATTCTTGCGCTCAACAACCATAAAGTAGGCTTTATCGGCACAACAGGCGTACTCATAAACGGCAAGCCATTCAAATCGGATCAATCCACCCCAACTACTCCCCGCACTTACGAGCTTTACAGCATATTCTATGAAATGATGACAAAAGGCTGCGATACGGTAGTAATGGAAGTATCCTCATTTGCGCTTGAACAGCAGCGTATCGGTCCTGCTGTCTTTGATTGTGCCGTATTTACAAATCTTACTCAGGATCATCTTGATTATCACGGCACAATGGAAAACTACTACAATGCAAAAAAGCTTCTTTTCACGGAGCACTGTAAAGCTGCGATCGTCAATATTGACGATAAATACGGTGCACGTCTTTTCAGCGAGATCCCTCCGCAAAATTGTGAAAAAATAAGCTACGGCATTTCTCCAAAGGCAAATGTCCGTGCAGACAACATCAGAAACGATGAAGCAGCTGTAAAATTCTGGCTTTCCGTTGAAAACAAGAGCTTCCCCGTTACCTGCACCATGATCGGAATTTACAATGTTCTCAATGCAATGGCAGTTCTCACCGTCTGTGTAAAGCTTGGTTTAAGCATGAACACAGCCATAATCTCACTTGCAAAGACCGGCGGCGTTCGCGGAAGATGCGAAGTGCTTTCAAAAAGCCACGGCTTCCTTGTTGTATGCGACTATGCACACAGTCCTGATGCTCTTGAAAATGTACTTCCGAACATCAGAGAACACACCTCCGGACGCCTTATCTGTCTTTTCGGCTGCGGTGGCGACCGTGACCGCACAAAACGTCCCCTCATGGCTCGTGCGGCAGAAAAATATTCCGATATGGTTATCGTAACATCGGATAATCCGAGAAACGAAGACCCCGATGCAATAATTGATGAGATCATAACCGGACTTTCCGGAATAAAACCATATATACGTATCACAGACCGTAAAAAAGCCATAAAGCGTGCTATCGCCATTGCTCAAAAAGGCGACACGATCGTTCTTGCGGGCAAAGGACATGAAGATTACCAGATCTTAAGCGGCGGCGTCAAGATACACTTTGACGAACGTGAAATAGTCGAAGAAATAATGAAAACATACAACAAGCCCGCTTTTAACCCTAACATCAACGAAACTCTTACAATTGAAGAAATTGTTGATGCTGTCGGAGGTAAGCCGCAGAACATTCTTAATCTTCAGGAAAAAATAAACGTAAGCGATATTTTCTCCGATTCAAGAGCCATTAAGAAAAGAGGCGTATTCTTTGCTCTCAAAGGGGAAAACTTTGACGGCCACAACTACATCAGCGACGTCATCAAAGGCGGTGCTCTTCTTGCAATCGCAGAACACACTACCGGCGACTATCCTCGTATCATTGTAAAAAGCACCCGAAAAGCTCTTCTTGATCTTGCAAGATACTTCCGCTGCAAATTTAACCCCATAGTTGTAGGCATAACCGGAAGTGTCGGAAAAACAACCACCAAAAACTTCACGGCTCTTGCGCTTTCGGCAAAGCACAGTGTACTGAAAACGGAAAAAAATCAAAACAATGAAATTGGTCTGCCATTTACACTTTTCCGCTTAAATTCAAGCTGTTCGGCTGCTGTAATAGAAATGGGAATGTCTGATTTCGGCGAAATTGAACGTCTTTCCAAGGTATCACGTCCTACGATATGTCTTATCACAAACATTGGCTTCTCACACATTGAAAAGCTTAAAACGCAAGAAGGTATCCTTGAAGCAAAAATGGAAATACTCAAGGGGGCGGACAAAGATGCTCCTCTCATTCTCAACGGTGACGACAAGCTTCTGTGGGGTGTAAAAAAGGACTACGACTACTACCGAAAGATCATAACCTACGGTATCGAAAATGAAAAATGTGACTATGTGGCAAAAGACATACGCACATTTAACGACCGTATCTACTTTAATATTTATCACAACGATGAAATAATAACCGACGCAGAGATATTCTGTATCGGACAGCACAACATCTATAACGCTCTTGCGGCTGTCACGGTTGCCGTAACCGCAGGTGTTGATCCTGCCGGCGCTGCCGAAATGCTCTGTGCATACACCGCAGACCCCCTCAGACAAAATATACAGAAAAAAGGTCAGCAGACACTTCTTATCGACTGCTACAACGCATCTCCGACCTCAATGAAGGCTGCAATTGATATGCTTTGCGACATGAAACCCGCAAATGGCGGCAGAAGAGCGGCAGTTCTCGGCGATATGCTTGAGCTTGGTGAAAACTCACGGCAATATCACGAAGAAATCGGTGAATATGCTGTCAAAAAAGGTATCGACCTGCTCGTATGCTATGGAAATGACGCACAATATATTTCAAAAAAAGCTTGTGAGCTGGGACTTAATGCAGGATACTCCTCCGAAAAAAAGACTATCCTTAATTTCCTTAAATTCAAGCTCAAGCCCGATGACATAATTCTTTTCAAGGGCAGCCGAGGTGTTCACCTTGAAGAAATAATTGACGATTTTTACGGTGACTGCTGATAAAAGTTTTTAAAATAAAGGAGCATGGTTATGCCATTCTGGATAAATTTGATTGTTGCCGTTACAGCTTTTGCCGTTTCGGCTGTTACAGGAAAATTTCTTATCCCATTGCTTAAAAAAATACATTTTGGTCAGACTATTTATGAAAAGGGTCCTTCGTGGCACAAGGATAAGCAGGGCACGCCGATAATGGGCGGATTTATGTTTATTTTCGGCTCTGCCATAGCTGCGGCGCTCGGCTATGCTCTTTATCGTTTCACTCATACGGACGGTTCTGTCATTGACAACACACCTTTTTACAAATTTCTGGCAGGATTTATATACGCACTTTTAAACATGATAATCGGATTTACCGACGACTATATAAAGGCTGTCAAAAAGCAAAACCTTGGTCTTAAGGCAAAGCAGAAAATGATAATGCAGTTCATCTTCTCCGCTGCCTTTCTTGCGGCACTCTATATTCTCGGTGACAAAAGCACTTCCATAAATCTTTACTGGATAGAGATCAACCTTGGAATTTTCTACTATCCCATTATGCTTCTTATCATGGTATATCTTACAAATGCAGTAAACCTCACAGACGGCATAGACGGTCTGTGCGGTTCTGTCACGGTAATTTCCATGCTGTCCTACGTAATGCTCTGCGCTGCCATGAGTATGTGGGAATATTCTATATTTTCAATGGCAGTTGCCGGTGCGTGCCTTGGTTTTCTTATCTGGAATCTTCACCCTGCAAAGGTATTCATGGGTGATACTGGCTCAATGTTCCTCGGCGGTGCCGTTACCGCCATCGGTATTGCAACGGGTCAGCATCTGCTCATGGCTGTCATTGCTCTTGTATACATCTGCGAGGCTCTTTCCGGTGTTATTCAGGTGACATATTTCAAACTCACTCACGTAAAAAGACTTTTCAAGCTGTCTCCAATACATCATCACTTCGAACTTTGCGGTTACTCAGAATATAAAATAGTTATACTTTTTTCTTCCGTTGCTCTTATTGCCGGAATTGCGGCAAATCTTATTTTTAATCTGACCTAAGGAGGATAATATATGCCTGGATCGGGAACACCTTCTGCAGGTGGCTATAAACCCCAAAAATCTGTTTCAGACGCAAATATCAGCACAAAAAAAGACACCTCATCCGCTAAGGCAGAAAATGATATTCGCAAAAAAAATGTTCAGGGACCTATTGATTCTGCATTTGCAGGTATTGTACTCCTTTTGCTTGCAATGGGATTGGTAATCATGTTTTCCGCAGGTTATGCATGGGCTATTGCAGAGGGTGAAGAAGGAGACTACTACTTCAAGCGTCAGCTCGGCATGGCTGTTGCCGGTCTTGCCTTTATGCTCATTGCTTCATTTTTTGACTATCATTATTACAGACACCCGATCATCGTTTTCGGTGCATTTGCCGTTGCTGTCATTCTCATGCTGCTGTGTCTGGGTGGACCGTTTGCCGATCCTCATGAAGACGCTTACAGATGGATAAAGTTAGGGCCTCTGCCTTCTTTTCAGCCGTCGGAAATACTTAAATTTTCCGTTATTCTGATGTTTGCCTATCTTATATCCATAAATTACTCCAAAATGAAAAATGCTGCACACGGATTGTTTCCGTTCCTTATCATATTTGGCATTGTACTAGTCCTTCTTGCCTTACAGCGTCACTACTCTGCCATTATTATCATCTGCTGTATCGGTCTTATTCTGATGTTTATCGGAGGAACTAGAATACTGCACCTTGTCATGCTGATACCGCTTCTTATTGCTGCCATAGCCGTTCTCATTTACATTAAGGGTGTAACATATATCGAACCGAGAGTTACAGCATGGCTTGACCCCTTCAATCCCGAAATCATGGACAAAACATGGCAGATAAGAAATTCCCTTATTGCTATCGGTTCGGGCGGTATGTTCGGACTTGGACTCGGAAATTCAAGACAAAAATTCCTCTATCTTCCCGAATCAAAAAACGACTTTGTATTTGCGATCGTATGCGAGGAATTTGGCTTTGTCGGCGCTATGATCGTAATTATATGCTTCATTGTGCTTATTGTAAGAGGCTTCAGGATCGCTTCAAACGCCCCTGACAAATTCGGAATGATACTTGCGGCAGGTATTTCTGCGCAGATAGGTATACAGGCAATTCTCAACATTGCCGTTGTTACCGGTGCTTTTCCGAACACCGGCGTTTCCCTGCCGTTCTTCAGCTACGGCGGTACTGCACTTATCATGCTGCTTGCGCAAATGGGTATCGTTCTGAATATATCACGGCATTCCACAATGAAAAAATAGGCAAATTAAGGAGGCGTCTTAATTGACCAGAGTATTGCTTGCAGGCGGAGGAACGGCAGGGCACATAAACCCTGCTCTTGCCATTGCATCTATTATAAAAGAACGTATTCCCGATGCGGAATTTCTATACGCTGGAACTCCGAACGGCATGGAAGCACGTCTTGTTCCAAAAGAGGGTTATGATTTTGCGCCAATAAAAGTGAGCGGATTTCAGCGCAAAATAACCCCCAAAAACATTATGCGAAACATAAAAACCGTCGCATATCTCACGACCGCAGGCGCTCGTGCAAAGCAGATAATAAAGGAATTTAAGCCGGACATTGTTATCGGTACGGGCGGCTATGTAAGCGGACCTATCGTTATGAAGGCTGCTCAAATGGGTATAAAAACTGCTATTCATGAGCAAAATGCCTTTCCCGGCATGACTACAAAAATGCTATCAAAGCATGTTGATGAGGTCATGCTCACCGTTGTTGAAGCAATGGAATATCTCGACAAGGACATTTCCTACACCGTGACCGGTCTTCCCGTAAGAAAAGGCTTCACCACGATGTCAAGAACCGATGCAAAAAAAATACTCAACATACCCGAAAACGAGACCTGCATACTATCCTACGGCGGAAGTCTCGGAGCGGGACGCATAAACGAAACGGTAGCACAGCTTATGGAGTGGGAGCACAAAAACAACATTGCACTTACTCACATACACTCCTATGGCGGTATGGGCAAAAACACATTTTTAAACGACCTTACCGCAAGAGGTATCGACTACAAAAACGACCCTCGTATCCGTCCGAAAGAATACATCGACAACATGGACGTATGCATGGCAGCTGCCGATCTGGTTATCTGCCGTTCCGGCGCTAACACTCTTTCCGAACTTGAAGCTGTCGGCAGAGCATCAATTCTTATCCCATCGCCAAACGTTGCCGGAAATCATCAATATTATAATGCAATGGTACTCGGAAAAGCAGGTGCTGCTGTTGTTATCGAGGAAAAAAATCTTACGGGCGAACTGCTTATCGAAAAAGTCAAGTCTATTTACAACGACTCCGACCGTCTTAACTGCTTTGCAAAAAGGGCGGCGGCACTCTGCGTTCCCGACACTCCGGACAGGGTTTTTGGCGTAATTGACAAGCTTTTGAAAAAGTAATATAATTCAATAAGGAGCTTGCCCCGTCATTATAGGCAATACCGCACAAAGCCCGCATAACGGCTTTGTGTTGTATTCCTCAAGCTTTTGCACAGTTTTTTCTTTTCCGCATATTATAAACAAAAAGGCGGAAAAGGAGAACTTTTTATGCAGAAGCTTATTATAAAAGGCGGAAATCGTCTTAGCGGCGATATCAGGGTACAGGGTGCAAAAAACGCTGTTCTTCCTATACTTGCCGCCTCTGTTATGTGCTGTGGAGAAACCGTATTAAAAAACTGTCCGAGGTTATCCGATACATACTCGGCATTGCGTATACTTAACTTTCTCGGCTGCTCCGCAGGCTTTGACATATGTATCACAGATGTTATCAATATAAAAGCGGACGGACTTGACAGGTTCGACATTCCGGACTCCCTCATGCGTGAAATGCGTTCATCTATCTTCTTCATGGGCGCACTTCTCGGAAAAACGGGACAATGCAGAATATGCTTCCCAGGCGGCTGTGACATAGGCAGCAGACCTATCGACATACATCTTGCCGCACTTCGTAAAATGGGAATCATCATAAACGAAGCAAACGGCGGTATTGAATGCACCGGAAAACCGCATGGCGCAAAAATTGCACTGTCATTTCCCTCCGTCGGTGCTACCGAAAACATAATTCTTGCCGCTGTTCTTGCAGACGGCACAACGGAAATAACCAATCCCGCACGTGAACCTGAGATCACTGCACTTGCCGAGTTTCTGAACAAATGCGGTGCGGACATCAAAGGTGCGGGCGGCGGACACATAATCATAAACGGAGTAAGTTCCTTACACGGCTGCGAATATGAAATTATCCCCGACCGTATCGCAGCAGCAACATATCTTGCCTGTACTGCGGCTGCAGGCGGTGAAATAACACTTTGCAAATGTATCCCATATCACCTTGACGCAGTTACAGCCGTACTTGAACAGATGAACTGTCTTATACACTCGACATCAGACAAGATTTTTTTCAGCGCACGCAAGCCTCTCAAAGCGGTAAACATTGTACGGACAATGGTATACCCCGGCTTTCCGACCGACTGTCAGGCTTTCATCATGGCGGCACTTTGTACGGCTCGTGGTACTTCCATATTTGCGGAAAACATCTTTGAAAACAGATACCAACACACAGGCGGTTTTCAGCGAATGGGTGCCGACATACGTGTCGAAGGCAGAGTTGCTGTTGTCGAAGGCGTCAAGCATTTGTACGGTGCAAAAACAGATGCGCCAGACTTGCGCGGCGGTGCAGGTCTTGTTGCGGCGGCACTTTCCGCAGACGGCATAAGTGAAATTTCAAACATACATTACATCGACAGAGGCTATGAGGCAATAGAAAAAACTCTTTCTTCTATCGGTGCGGACATTAAAAGAGTAAACAGTGACGGACGATAATCCATTTCCGAAAGGACGAAGAAAATTTGAAGTATGCTGCAAAAAAATACGGCAAAAGCAAAAATTATTCCAGTTATGGCGGAATTATCGCTCTGATAGTTATTGTGCTTTTTGTTATACTCATAACGACCGTACTTTTTAAAATAGACTCAATAGTTATAAAAGGCAGTTCCATATACACCAAAGATGAAATTGCCGCCGCTTCCGGCATAGAAAGCGGCGACAATCTCATACGCACCAACATGGGTTCTGCATCAAACAAAATTTCGGAACAGCTTATTTACATAGAAGATGTCAAGGTCAAGAGAGTTTTTCCCTCTGCCGTTGAAATAACCGTGACTCCGTCAGTTAAATCGGTAAACGTACCATATGAAGACACCTGTTATATTTTAAGTCAAAGCGGAAAAATTCTTGAAATATCCAATACTCCCGTACCCGACATTCTCACTATTGAAGGCGTTTCTCCCGTCGAAGGACTTATCATTGGCGACCAATTTGAATGTGCAGAAAAAAGCCGTAACGATGTATTCTACAAGCTTAAAGACATAGGTCAGCATGCTATGGACGGTAAAATCAACTATTTTGACATGAGCAACCATCTCAGCATAAGCAGCATCTATGAAAACAGAATAACCATCGAATTTGGTGCAATATCGGAATTTGATTACAAATTGGAGCTTGCGGAAACAATTATTTCCACAAAAATAGGTCCCGAAACCGTAGGAACTCTCTCTATGACCTCAAACGGTGCAAGATTTATTGACAAGGAGGGCCTTGAACAGAACGAACAAACCTATCTCAACAACATAAATACTTCAATAAGTACCGAAAATTCCGATGAAATTTCACATTCCGACAACTCGGTCACAAATTCGGACAGCACTCAAACAGTGCATTTTGAATAATATTATAGAATTTCTTTAAAATTATGTCTTTTTTTAAAAAACACTTGCAATGTTTATTTAAATGTGCTAAAATAATAATTAATTGATTGGATAATATAATTTTCTTAGGAGGACGTCAAAAAATGGGCGGTTTTGTACTTGATAACGAACATGACGATTACATACCCGATGTTAACATAAAAGTCGTAGGTGTCGGAGGAGGAGGAGGAAACGCCCTTAACTGCATGGTTACTGCAGGTATAAAGGACGTTGAATATATTGCTGTTAATACAGATGCCGCTGCTCTGCGTTCCTCTAAAGCTACTCAAAAGGTCCAGATAGGTGAAAAGCTTACCCGTGGACGCGGTGCAGGTAACAAGCCGGAAATCGGCGAACGTTCCGCACAGGAAAACAAAGAAGAAATTGCTGCTGCTCTCAAGGGCGCTAACATGGTATTTATTGCTGCCGGCATGGGCGGCGGTACAGGCACCGGCGCTGCCCCCGTTGTTGCAGAAGTTGCTCAGGAAATGGAGATTCTTACCGTTGCGGTTGTCACAAAGCCATTTAACTTTGAGCAGAAAGCTAAAATGATACAGGCTGAAAAGGGTATTGCCGAGCTTAAAAAGCACGTTGACTCCCTTATCGTTATCCCTAATGAAAAGCTTCTTGTCGGTTCCGAAAAGCCTCTCACCATGAGAGAATCCTTTGCAAAAGCCGATGATATTCTCAAAACAGGTGTTAAATCCATTGCAGAGCTTATCACTATCGAAGGTATGATCAACCTCGACTTTGCCGATGTTGAAACTACAATGAAAAATGCAGGCTATGCTCATATGGCTATCGGTCACGGCTCAGGCAAGGATAAGGCTCAGGAAGCTGCAAATGCTGTTATTACCAGCCCGCTTCTCGAAACATCCATCAGTGGTGCTACAAGACTTCTTATCAACATCGTTATGTCCGAAGACGTTCTTGCTTCCGATGTTGATATGGCTACAAAGCTTATCTCTAATGCTGCCGACCCCGATGTAAACATGATATTCGGTACATCATTTGATGAAACACTCGAAGATGAGATGAACATCACAGTCATTGCGGCAGGCTTTGTCGGTATGGACGATGCAGACACAGGTTCTCTGACTCCGGCAGCTGAAGACGGTAAATCTGCTCATCAGACCGCACAGGCTCAGCAGCCAAAGACAAACACTAATCTTGATGATTACAGCGATCTCTTCAAGCTTTTTAACGACTGATAAAAAAGCAGTATATTATAATAAACCAAAAGCGACCAAAAAGGCGTATAGCAATAAAGAAGTATTGTAAACATTATGTAAAGGTTGCGTAGGTAAAACCCTACGCAACCTTTCTCTTTTTGTCGTAAACTCAGCTGTCGGTAACGGCAATCGAGTTTGCAGCTTTAAATCTGAAATGGATTTCGACTTTCTGCTCACGGTATCCGCTTGATTTGTCAGATGCGTGAACAATAATTTTCTCAATTAGCTCGTGCATTATTTCGGGTATAAGCTCCGTAATGCTGGTGATGTCTTTCCACTGATTTGTTCTGATATACTTGCCGTGTGCCTTCTGATAGGCTCTCGCCATATCGTAGGTTATCGGATTATCCCAAGAAATCGTCAGTTTCAGACTAATCTCTATTTGCAATAGCCGCCTGTGCGAAGTGAATGGGATTAAACCAAAGCATTGATTTTATCAGCTTTATATGCTATAATGGCAATAACAAACATATTTTTACGAAAGGGAACTCAATGGATATATCCTTCAAAACCGAAAATGGCAGATTTAATTACAGAGTCTGTGCGATAATTATTAACGATAATAAGCTTCTGGCAATCCGTGATGAACGACCGCCGCATTTTTATGTTCCGCCGGGAGGACGGGTAAAGCTATACGAAACCGCAGAAGAAGCAATTTTAAGGGAAATTGAAGAAGAGCTCAAAGTCAAGGCGAAAATAATTCGCCCATTGTGGGTAAACCAAAACTTCTTTTGTGATGATGTCACAGGAGTGCATACTCATGAGCTTGGTTTTTATTTCCTTGTGAATATTTCTCACACGGATATTATGAATATGGGTGATAGGTTTACTTTGACAGAGGGCAATCACAAGCATGATTTTGAATGGCTCCCATTTGAGCGACTGAAAGACGAACAGCTTTATCCGGTGTTTATAAAGGAAAAAATATTCGATTTGCCCGAAACTGTGACTTTGCTTACGAATAAAAACCAAACTCAAAAATGCGAGGAAAATATAAAATGAACGACAAGAAAGTTTCGTTTGTTCCTGTCAGAAACGGGAAAATATCTGCCTGTGATTTCAAGAGTTTAATGCTCCTGTATGCTCCCGAAATTGACGGGCATCAGAACAGGAAAACTCCGCCCGAAGTCCTGTCAAAGTGGGTTGACAGCATTGTAAAAATGTCGGATGACACCGACAGCTTTTTAGAGCTTTGCTACTTCGGCGAAACGGCGGTAGGCTTCTGTTACGGCAAGATTGACCGACCGCACCGCAAAGGCTGTATCAGACCCGATTGGGGTTATGTTATGGAATTTTATGTGCTGCCCGAATATCGCCGAAAAGGCTTGGGAAAGAGAATGTAGCTGCGATTGCAGGATTTTTTCAATAGCAAAGATACGGCAGGCATATATCTGACCTCTGACCCCGTAATGGGCAAGCCATTTTGGGGCGCTATGGGCTTTATTGCCACAGGCGAAATTTCAGCAAATAACAATCAAGAGATATTTGAAAAAAGGTGAAAATATATGAAACAAATCTTAACCGACAGCGATGGAAATGTTTTTGAAAGCTTTGAGAAAATCAGCGAGGACAACGCTGACAAATTATCAGAGCTTACCCATTGTCTTGCTGTTGTAAAAGTGAATAACGATTACCTTTTCGGTTGGAACAAGTGGAGAAACCGTTATGAAATCTTCGGCGGTTGTATTGAAAACGGAGAAACCGCAAGGTTTTGTATTATCCGTGAGTGCTGTGAAGAATTGGGCATAGACGGTGATTTCGAATATCTCGGCACGATGAGATTTTTAATGATGCCCGATTATTTCAGCAACAAAGAACGCACAGAATATGGTTGTCTGTACGGTATTACAATAAAGGACAAGACCTTATGCGAACTATCACAGCAAATCAAAGACCGCAATGAAATCCTAAAACTAGCTCTGTACTCTGAAATAAAAGAGAACGAGCCGATTGCAGAAATTGACGAAGCACTTATTGGTTTTTATAAATGAAAGAGGAATTTATGAAATACAAAGCCATATTTTTTGACCGTGACGGAACGCTTACATATTTCACACAGGAGACCTTGCGCAGATCAAGCTTCATAACATCTGCATTTATTATTTTCAGATTATCATGTTCCGCAAGCGTTTCTTCAAGCACAGGTATAAGTCTTTCGTCCCTATGATAAAATGATGGAGCTTTTTCAAAAAGCGAGCGAGAGCAAAACGCCTTGGTATAGAAATCTCGATGATGAGCGAGATTTTTTTCAGAGATATTATCGTTACTTGCTCATTGGAGAAGGCGTGACCGATGATGTTGAAGCAAAAGCAAAGCTGCTGTTTGATGAGCTGTGGTGCAACGGCGACAGAAAGCTGTTTCCCGAAACTTTGGAAGTGCTTGAATATTTTTATAATAAAGGCTACAAAATAGGCGTTATCAGCGATACTTCTCCCTCTTTGGAATACACCCTTGAACAACTTGGAGTTGCAAAATATTTCACTTCATTTACTGCAAGTTCGCTTGTGGGTGCAGGTAAGCCAAGTCCGATTATTTTTGGTGCGGCACTAAACTCATTAGGTGTAACGGCTGAAGAAAGCATTTATGTTGATGACTACAAGCCTGAAGCGGACGGTGCAAGAGAGCAAGGATTTACCTCGTTTCTGATTGACAGAAGTGGCGAAAATAAAGACGAGTGGACTATTACTGATTTAAGGCAGTTAATAGATTTTGAAAAACATATCTGAATGCCTTGTGAAGAACTGGCATTTTGAAAGGGGGATTTTATGGGATTACTTGAATGTGCAAGCGGTCAGAGTGCTTGGCGAGGATATGAATACTATCTTGAAAAGCGAGTAACTAAAGTTGAAAAATTATATGACAATGCATATAGCGGAAAGGTTTTGGGTAGCTCAAAATCTTCATACATAACCATTGCTGATATGGAACATCCAAGAAAATCTGCTTGCAGCTGTCCTCACGCAAATGGAAAGCAAATTATTTGCAAGCATATCGTTGCATTATATTTTACTGTAAATCCCGCAGCAGCTAAAAACTATTATGAAGCCTGTATTGAGGCTGAGAAAGAGGCAGAGAAGGAACGAGATGAGATTGAGGAAAAGGTCATTTCTTGCGTACACAGTATGAAGAAAAACGAACTTGCGGCAACTTTGCTTGAATATCTTTTTGACGGACCTGAATGGCAATATGACAAGTTTGTGAGGGAGCATATTGATTGGAATTAAAAATGAGGTTTTGATATGAATTTAATAACTGCACAGAATTATACAAACTTTGAACGCTTTGCTTACGCTTGTAAATGTGGAAATGTTTATCCTCTTTCTATCGTTCAATCATATCAAAAAGGAGATGTATTCACAAAGCAAACGGTAAATTGCAATACTGTTTTGTTTTGGCATTACAGCGGTTTTGCTTTTGTTTCGGGGAAGATATGATGAGGAATTTCTCGAAATGATTTCTAAAATGCTTTCGAAAGCCAACAAAAACAACCGCAGGTTTATTCTTTTTAATACTGACGAGAGAATTGACGAGTTCTTCGCTCATAAAGAAAATACAATAACCCAGCGTAGATACTTTTATGAATACAATATGTGCGGAGAACCGGTTATTCCGCCGCATAGCTTTGAATTGAAGCCCATTGATATTGATAATATAACAAAAATTCAAGGTAAAATCACTCCTGCTTTTTCTTGGGACAATGTAAATGATTTTCTCGACAAAGGAAAAGGATATTGCATTGAAATAAATGGTGATATTGCTGCTTGAGCATTTTCTACCGCTATCAGCGATAAAGAAATAGATATCGGCGTAGAAACAAATGAAAAATATCGTGGAATGGGATTGGCATCAATAGTTTCTAAAGAAATGATTAAACATATCTTAAGCGAGAATAAGAAACCTGTCTGGGCTTGCCATTCTCAGAATATTGCTTCAGCAAAATTAGCTACAAGAATTGGTTTTCAAAAAATAGGTGAGTGCTCGGTAATAAACATTTAACTTAAGACAAAAAATCCTCCTCAAAAATTTATTCATCAAGATATGTTTACAGTTGTAGAATGGTATTTTGAGTGTGATTATAAAAATGAAATTGGCGGATTTGATGGTGTATCTATTATTGAATTTGATGAAAATATGATGATTATTAGGGTATGAATTTTAAACTGTGTAAATGCATTTTTTCTTAAAGTTTTGACGATAATATAATTGCAGCCAAACAAGGCAACGCTGAGGAGCGACCCGA
>CASFZT010000007.1 GCA_949299215.1 uncultured Ruminococcus sp. | reverse complement strand
CAATGTGGAAAAACTTATTCCATACTATTTATGAAAGGAGAGCCGTTTTTATACTCCTAACGGCGAAATTTTCAAAATGAAATTCATATGCAAGAAAAATGAAATCAACGAGGCACTTAATAATGTATCAAGAGCAGTTCCTCAAAAGTCACCGATTGCTGCACTTAATCTTATAAAGCTTACTCTTGCAAAAACAAGGCTTGAGCTGACAGGTTACGATCTTGAGCTTGGTATATCAACAAAAATATCGGTTCAGTCTGATGACATGGGCTGTTTTCTTATCGAAGCAAGACTTTTCAGTGAGATAGTGCGCAAGATGCCCTCTGAAGATATTGAAATAGAAGTAGCTTCAAATTATACTGTAACCATAAAGGGCGGCAGAGCTGAATATAACATATCTTCCGAATCGGCGGACGCATATCCGGTTATCCCCGACTACAACAGCGGAGATAATTTCACTCTTCCGCAGGCTCTTCTTAAAAATATGATAGACCAGACTATATTTGCTGTTGCAGTTACCGAAAACAGACCTATTCTTACGGGCGAGCTGTTCGATATTGTGGATGGTGTATTTAATCTTGTTGCTATCGACGGATACAGGCTTGCTATACGTACAGAAAAAATAAACACGGAAAATCAGTATCACTTTGTTGTAAAGGCAAAAACTCTTTATGAGGTATCAAAGCTTTTAAAGGATGATGATTCTCTTGTTACTGTACACTATTCCAAAAAGCACATCTCATTTGAGATATCGGGATATATAGTAATATCAAGACTTTTGGAAGGTGAGTTCCATAATTACAAAGGCTCTCTCCCAAGAGGATATTCTACTGAGATAATTGTAAATACAAGCGATTTTATAAATGCTCTTGAAAGATGTATGCTTCTCATCAATGACAAAAACAAGGCTCCTGTAAGAATAACATTCGGAAACAGTCAGGCAAAAATATCCTGTGCTACCGGCATCGGTAAATTCTTTGACGAGCTGAATGTTGACATATCGGGAAATGTGGTAGAAATAGGCTTTAACGGACGCTATCTTCTTGACGCTCTCAAATCGGCACAGTCGGATACGGTAAAATTCCGCCTCGGTGACGCTCGTTCGCCTATGAAGATAATGCCTGTTGACGGTGAATCCTATACATTCCTTGTTCTTCCGCTTAAATTAAGAGGAGAGCAGAATGAAAACGGCAATGAAAATAAATAAGTTTCAATAAAGGGCTTGCCCCGTTATTATACATATATATAATAGTATCTTTTTTTGAAGGGAAACAGCTTGAAATGGATAAAGAGGTTAAAATTTCCACAGAATATATAAAGCTTGACCAGCTTCTTAAATTTAGCGGCGCTGTTGCCATAGGCTCGGAAGCAAAGCAGTATATAGCAGACGGGAAAGTAAAAGTAAACGGCGAAGTATGCCTTATGAGGGGTAAGAAAATACGTCCGGGAGACATTGTTGATTTCAACGGAACGAATATAGAAATAAAATAAATACTTGCAGGGAGTGTAAAAATTGTACGTTGGAAGAATCTATGTGGACGGATTTAAAAATCTTGACAATACCTGCGTCAATCTTGACAAAGGGATAAATATAATATGGGGAAACAACGCACAGGGAAAGACCAATTTTATAGAAGCGATATGGCTTTGTACGGGCTGTCACTCGTTCAGAGGAACAAAGGAAAAAGACTGGATAGGTTTTAATAAAAATGCCTCAGATATAAAGATAAACTTTCAAGCACATTCAAGGATGCAGCAGATAGAGATGATTCTTCCAAGGGATACCTTAAAGAAAAATACTCTTTTAAACTGTATTCCGGTAAATTCAATGGCGGAGCTTTTCAATACATTTTCCTGCATACTTTTTACTCCGGATCATCTTGATCTTGTAAAGGGCGCTCCTGAAAAAAGACGTGATTTTCTTGATATGGCGGTATCTCAGATAAGACGGGGATATTTAAATGCGCTCAATACGTATAACGATGCATTATATCAAAGAAATACACTTCTTAAAAATTACGGCGGAGATATGTCAAAATATGATAAGGATCAGATAGAAGCATGGGATATGCAGATCGCAAATGCAGGAGCATATATGTCGATATACAGGACATTTTACTGTGAAAATCTGAAAAAATACATCGGCATATCTTATGACAGGCTTACCTCCGGCAAGGAAAAAATATCCCTTGAATATGAATCTACCGTATTCGGAAAGGATATAAAGCCAATAATAAGTAATGAATATCATCACGACAGAACAGATTACTATATGAAAAAACTCGGTGAATCGGCTGAAGACGATGTCCGCATGGGATACACTACAATAGGAGTTCATCGTGACGATTTTACCATTTGCATAGACGGACACCCTGTAAGAGTATTCGGTTCACAGGGACAAGCCCGTTCTGCGGCAATAGTCTTAAAGCTTGCACAGGCAGAAATATTCAATGATACCTATAAAGAATATCCTGTTATGCTTTTTGACGACGTAATGTCCGAGCTTGACGAAAGCAGACAGGATTTTATACTTAATTCGATAGAAAATATGCAGGTGCTCATAACCTGCTGCGATAAAAATATCATCTGTTCAAAAAAAAAGACCAAGGATATTGAAATATTAAAAGGATATGCATTTGAACCGGGCGAAAAGAAAAAATTTCTAAGACCGGACGGAACATGGAGAAACGGACGAAGGTGATGATATTATGTATCTGCATTTAGGAGAAAATACCGTGGTGTGCGACAAGGATATAATAGGTATATTTGATATTGAAAATACTTCTGTCGGAAAAAACACAAAGGAATTTTTAAGAAGTTCTGCGCAGAAAAACAATATAGTCAACGTTTCCTATGAAATGCCTAAATCATTTATAGTATGCAGCGGAAAAAATAAAAGTGAAACGGTGTATATATCACAGATATCCGCAGCAACGCTGCGCAAGAGAAACAGGCTCAACAAAATAGGCTGATATTTATTAACTTGGAGGTCAAATAAAATGGCTGATATTCAAAAGTATGACGAAAGTCAGATACAGGTTCTTGAAGGTCTTGAAGCGGTAAGAAAAAGACCGGGTATGTATATAGGCTCAACGGGTCCTAAGGGTCTTCACCATCTTGTATATGAGATAGTGGACAACTCTATTGACGAGGCTCTTGCTGGATACTGCTCGCAGATAAATGTAAAGATACTTCCCGGAGATATTATAGAAGTATCGGATAACGGACGAGGAATACCGGTAGGTATACACCCTAAGGAAGGTATTTCCGCAGCAACCGTTGTTTATACCGTACTTCATGCCGGCGGTAAATTCGGAGGCGGCGGATATAAGGTAGCAGGTGGTCTGCACGGCGTTGGTGCTTCCGTTGTAAATGCGCTTTCCGAATGGCTGGAGCTTACTGTTAAAAAAGAGGGACATATCTACTTCCAGAGATTTGAAAGAGGACATTATGACGAGCCTATAAAAATTATCGGCGATACAGACGAAACAGGTACTTCCGTAAAATTCAAGGCGGACGGTCTGATATTTGAGGAAACCACTTCCTATGACTACGAGATACTTCTCAAAAGACTTCGTGAACAAGCATTTCTTAATGCGGGCGTTAAGATCATATTCTCCGATCTGCGTGACGAAAGCAATATCGTAAGCGAAACATTGCATTATGAGGGCGGCATACGTCAGTTTGTCGAGCATATTCATAACACAAGAGGTCTTGAACCGCTTTCCGATAAAGTTATATATATAAATGGTATGCAGGGAGATTCTGCTGCGGAGGTAGCTTTACAGTATAACGATTCCTATAACGAAGTTATACTTTCTTTTGCAAACAATATCCACACCATAGACGGCGGTTCTCATGAAACAGGCTTTAAGAATGCACTTACTAAAGTTCTTAATGATTACGGAAAGAAATTCAATCTTTTAAAGGACGGTGACAAGCTTATCGGTGAGGACGTAAGAGAGGGTCTTACAGCTATCATATCCGTAAAGCTTACAAACTGCGAATTTGAGGGACAGACAAAGGGAAGACTCGGAAATCCCGAGGTAAAGCCTTTTGTTGAAAATATGGTTTATGAAAAGCTGATGTGCTTCTTTGAGGAAAATCCCGAAGCTGCAAGGAATATATTTGAAAAGTCCCTTGCCGCACAAAGAGCAAGAGAGGCTGCAAAGAAAGCAAGAGAAACTGCAAGAAGAAAATCCGCAATGGAATCTGCTTCACTTCCCGGAAAGCTTGCAGACTGCTCTGAAAAAGACGTTGAATTTACTGAAATTTATATCGTAGAGGGTGACTCCGCAGGCGGTTCAGCAAAGCAGGGACGTGACAGACGTTATCAGGCTATTCTTCCTCTTTGGGGAAAGATGCTCAACGTGGAAAAGGCAAGAATAGACAAGGTATACGGCAACGAAAAGCTTATGCCTGTCGTTACTGCTCTCGGTACATCTATCGGTGAGGATTTCAATATAGAAAAATTAAGATACGGCAAGATAATCATTATGGCGGATGCCGATGTCGACGGCTGTCACATAAGAACACTTCTGCTCACATTCTTTTTTCGTTTCATGCGTCCTCTTATTCAGAACGGAAATGTTTATATTGCACAGCCTCC
The DNA here is from genome assembly GCA_949299215.1 of uncultured Ruminococcus sp. Lineage (GTDB taxonomy): Bacteria > Bacillota > Clostridia > Oscillospirales > Ruminococcaceae > UMGS363. Next base: position 18,126 of record CASFZT010000007.1, on the reverse strand, counting down.
TCTTTTTAAGGTATGGAGAGGAAAACAGGTGCGCTATGCCTTTTCCGAAGAGGAAAGAGATAATTATATAGCAGAGCTTGCAGGTGAAAATAAAGCAAAGGTCGATGTTCAGCGTTACAAAGGTCTTGGTGAGATGGATCCCGAACAGCTTTGGGAAACGACCATGAATCCCGAAACAAGAACTATCATCAAGATAGAGATGGAGGACGCTGTAAAGGCGGATGAGATATTTACCATCTTAATGGGCGACAAGGTTCAGCCAAGACGTGAATTTATCGAAAAGAACGCTAAGTATGTCGAAAATCTTGATATTTGATTTTTTGAGGAGATAAAATGGGTATTTTAAAGGAAATGTTCAGTGAGGACAGCTATGACGATTATAATGTGAAAAGAGAACCCGTATTTCTTGCAAGGGGAAAATACAGGACTTCCGCACAGACAGTTCTCAACGGATATAAGGTATTTCGCAGGAAATATGTATGGAAAGGCTTTGTCTTCCGAATGATACTCCTTGCGTTTGCATTTGCTTCCGCCGTTCTTATGCTTATAAATAATGACGACGGATCAAATCTTCCGGTATTTATGTTTATGATATGTATTGCGGTGGGAATTTATTTTATCTCCCAGCCGATAAACAATATGAAAAAGCTCAAAAGCGGTCTGGAGATTATGGAGGGTACGGAATATGAGGCAGAGTTTACCGATATGACGATAAAAATAATCTCCCTTGAAAACGGTGATAATAACGATATTTTGGAAAAGACCGACAATACGGATAATACCGACAGCACGGATAATACGGAAAATAAGGAAGATAATGCGGAAAATACGGACGACGGTCCTCCTGCTACAATTATCCATATTGATTCATATATCGTGGATATTTTTGATAAGGACGATATGTTCATTGTATGCGTAAAAAAAGCCTATGTATTTATTATTCCGAAATCCGCCTTTACAGAGGACGAGGTACAGAAAATAAGAGAAAAATATGCCTCGGTTATGGGAATACGCTTTAAAATTTTAGACTGAATGGAGTTGTTTTAGTTTTGTATAGTGAAGAAAATGCAAAGATAATCCATAAGGATATTGAAGCGGAAATGAAAAAATCCTTTCTGGAATATTCTATGTCCGTTATTGTTGCAAGAGCACTGCCCGATGTAAGAGATGGTCTTAAACCTGTTCACAGACGTATCATATATACAATGAACGAAGCGGGAAATACTTCCGACAAGCCGTACAGAAAATGTGCGTATACTGTCGGTGAGGTTCTCGGTAAATATCATCCTCACGGCGACGCTTCCGTTTATGACGCTCTTGTTCGTCTGGCACAGAGCTTTTCTTTGAGATATCCGCTTGTTGACGGACACGGAAATTTCGGTTCAATAGACGGCGACCCTCCGGCTGCTTACCGTTATACCGAAGCGAGAATGTCTAAAATATCCATGGAAATGCTTACCGATATAAACAAGAATACTATACCGTTTGTAAGAAACTATGACGACAAGTTTGACGAGCCTGAAGTAATACCCTCACGTTTTCCTAATCTTATCGTAAACGGTTCTACCGGTATTGCTGTCGGCATGGCTACAAATATTCCTCCGCATAATCTGCGTGAGGCTATAAACGCCATTCAGCATCTTATCGTAAACCCCGATGCAGAGCTTGACGAGCTTATGCAATATATAAAGGGACCCGATTTTCCGACAGGCGGTATTATTATGGGCAGATCGGGAATAAGGGCAGCTTATGCTACCGGCAGAGGCAAACTTACCTTGCGCTCCGTTACAAATATAGAGGAGATAAAGGGCAGAAACTGTATTATCGTTACCGAGATACCATATATGGTAAACAAGGCAAGGCTTATTGAAAATATTGCTGCACTTGCCAAGGATAAGCGTATTGACGGTATCCACAATATCCGTGATGAATCAGACAAGGAGCATGCGGTAAGAATAGTTATTGAGCTTAAAAAGGACGCTGTTCCGCAGATAGTTCTCAACAAGCTTTTTACTTTGACACAGCTTCAGGATACGGTAGGCGTTATCATGCTTGCACTTGTAAAGGGCGAGCCAAAGGTGCTTACCTTAAAGCAGATACTTACCGAATATATAGATTTTCAGGTAGACGTTATCAGAAGACGTACCGAATTTGACCTTAAAAAGGCAAGGGAAAGAGCGCATATACTCGAAGGTCTTGTTATTGCGGCAGATAATATCGATGAGGTAATTGAGATCGCAAGGACCTCAAAGGACCCTGCCGAGGCAAAAAGACGTCTTGTTGAAAGATTTGAAATATCCGAAATACAGGCGGACGCTATTGCTCAGATGAGAATTATCCAGCTTACAGGTCTGGAAAGACAGAAAATTCTTGATGAACTGGGCGTTCTGCACGGAAAGATAGACGAACTTGAAGCCATACTTGCAGATCATCAGAAAATGCTGAATATTGTTTCGGACGAGCTTGAGGTCATCAAAAACAAGTACGGTGACGAAAGAAGAACATCTATTGAAGCAATCACCGGTGAAGTTGACATTGCCGACCTTATCCCCGTAGAGGACTGCGTTGTAACATATACCGATATCGGATATATCAAACGTCAGCCTGTAAGCGACTACAAGGCACAGAAGCGAGGCGGAAAGGGAATATCCGGCATGAAGCAGCGTGAGGAGGATTTTGTTCAGGAGATGTTTATTTCCTCATCTCATGACAATGTGCTTTTCATATCCAACAAGGGCATTATGTATAAGCTGAAATGCTTTGAGATACCGGAAGGCTCAAGGCAGTCAAGAGGAACGAACGCCGTTAATCTTCTGCCGCTTTCTGAGGGTGAAAAGATAGCCGCTATGATAAAGACAGCCGATTTTGACGAGGGTAAGTTCATCATCATGGTAACGAAAAAAGGCAAGATAAAAAGAACGCCGCTTTCTGCATATAAAAATGTACGAAAGAACGGTCTTATTGCAGTAGGCCTTGATGAAGATGACGAAATTGCCGGCGTAAGAATGACGGACGGAAATGCACAGCTTATAGTTGCAACGAAAAACGGCTATGCAATACGTATAGAAGAAACGGGCATAAGGTCAATGTCACGTTCTGCACATGGAGTAAGGGCAATAAAGCTGCGTGAGGGTGATGAAGTTGTATCCATGGCAAGAGTAAGAAACGGAGCGACTGTACTCACCGTTACAGACAAGGGTAACGGCAGAAGAAGTGAGCTTTGCTCATACCGTGTACAGAACAGAGGCGGATACGGAATGTTAAATTACAAGGTATCCGAAGAAAAGGGATATGTATGCGGGATAAAGGTAATTGATGATGATGATGACATTATCATGATATCTAATGACGGAGTAATTATACGAATCAGGGCAAACGATGTACGAGTAATGGGCAGATATGCAACAGGTGTAAGGCTCATGAAGGTAAGCGATGATGTAAGAGTTGTATCGTTTACGAGAGCGGAGCATGATGAAAGTGCGGAGGTTGCAAAGGTAGAGGAGCCGTCGGAGGAAGAACTGAGGAAAGAGATGGAGGAAGCTGCATCGGAAGAAAAAGCGGAGGTACTTACCGAAGATGAAGCTCCCGATGATGAAGCGGACGATACCGACGATTCCACGGAGGAATAAATTAAACGGGCGGATTTATATCCGCCCGTTTGCTGTCTTACCGGCTTATTTTATCCGCCTTGTTTTACATATGCAGTTTTCTCCTGATATCCTCCATTATCCCTTTACCCTCAAATATAAGTATTGCAGATATGGAAATTATACTGCACGCTACACAGCATATTGTCGGATACCTTACATTTATTAATCCCGCAAACATAAGTATTCCCGGAATTATCCCGAAGAATATATCAAACATCATATACAGTGCAAAGCCTCTCGGCGGTATTTTCAAAATTTTCGACAGTATATACATACATACCATCGATGCTATACAAGCAAACGGAAATACATAATCAAGCGACCAGCCTCTCCAGCCGGTATATTCGTCCCACATTATCGCAAAAAATGTTATTAAAAACAACTGCCAGTTTATATTTTTAAGTATATTCCTGCGCTTCATTATCGCAGTCACTATTGATATCCACGCACATACAACTCCCGCAGATACGAAAAGCGACCACCATACATGATTTTTCATCGGAATTATCATATTTACCGCTACACTGCATACTATTGTAACTATTGCCGCAAATGTTACTATTTTCAGAAATCGGTTTTTGTCGTATACCTTGTCTTTTATACGGGGAAATGCTTCCTCGTTTATATCCGGCTCTCCGCTTAATTCGCCCCTGCATAAAGGACAGCAGCTTTTTGCACCCTTTACCGTTACTTCACATTTATTGCAGTACATAAAGTCAGTCCTCCTTTTTCGGGAAATTCGTACTTTGTATTTCGGCGGTTATCCCTGCCGAGGTAAGCGTTCGCACAAAGTTGCACTGTACCTGCGTACTTACAAATGCCGAGGTAAATCCAAGCGTAAGAGTATCGTTAAACGAACATACGCAAAGCTGCAGTTTCAGCGTACTTGCAAATATTCCGAAATGATCTATATATTCTCCGAACTGCTCCGGCAGAGTGACCTTTCCTATATTTGAAATGACTACCGTTTCACGGCGCACGCCTATTCGCCTTGCTGTATGCAGGACGAAATTCTTAAACGGCAAAGGCGCTATCTTTATAAACGGATTGTATTCAAGCGACGCAAGCCTGTTCATTCTTATACTTAGCTTTTCCTTTGTAAGCTTTTCCTTGAACTGCTCGTTTACAGACTTTATTATATCGGAAAATTCACCAGAACGTTCTTTATAGCTGTAGCTTACGCTTATCATTCCGAAAAAATTCTTTGCCGTTTCGGACGGAAAGAAATTTCTCAGATTAACGGGCACCATTATAACGACAGGAAGATTTTCGTCTGCCGCCGACATTGTCTGATGTATTGCGTCAATAAATACGGCAGTAAGATATACCGTCATTGTGGTATTATTCCTGTGCGCCGCCTCAATTACGTTTTTCACCGACATATTTACTTCGGTGATGTCAAGTATATCATCTTCATTTTTCATACCTTTAAGACGGTATGCTTTTTTTATGCTGTTGTCCTTTATACGCTTTTGCTTGCGGTAGTATTTGCGGAAGCTGTCATCGCCCTTTTCCGAAACGGATGCCGTGTTTTCGGTAAAATAAGGCAGATCCTTATCCTTATGTGCTTCGGAAAGATAGCTGCACACTATTTTTGTAAGAAACTGCATTGCTCCCGTTCCGTCCGCAAGAACGTGATATATCTCAAGATTTATCCTTTTTTTATAATATGTTACTTCAAATAACAAGCGGTCGCTTTCGCCCATATAAAGAGCGGCGCACGGGTGTTTATATTCTTCCCTTACCTCGGGTTTTATATCGGTTTGTTCCAGATAATACCAAAACAGTCCTTTTTTCATAACACATCTGAAATGAGGAAATTCTATAAGTGCCTTATCAAGTGCGGTCTGTAAAATTTCGCTGTCCACATCTTCCTTAAGCTCACAGCAAAAGCGAAATACCCTTGTATCGGTCTTTTCACTTGTTGACGGAAAGATTTTTGCGGCGTTGTCAAGCCTGCTCCATGCGTGCTGTTTTTTATTCATGCAAAAATCCCTCCTGTTCCATAGATTATTCTAAACTTTATTTCAATAAAAGGCTTGCCCATTCATTCAATAAGGGGTTTGCCCCGTCATTATAAAATCGGCAATTATCCTATACGCCTTGTCGACCTGTTTTATTGAGGGACTTAGTGAGATAAACCCATGCAGAGTGTCCTTTATTCGATATATTTCCACATTATTTCCCGCATCTTTTAATTTTATGCCGTAAGCTTCGCCTTCGTCACGTAAGGGGTCAAATTCGGCGGTTAGGATAAGCGTATCCGGCTGATTTGAAAGGTCTTTGGCAAGTATCGGTGCAAAAAGAGGATTTTCGTAATCCTCGGGCTTTGAGGCATATAATTCTATATAGCTTGAAATGCGTTTTGCGGTAAGGATATATCCCGTACCGTTTGTACGCACCGATTCATACGGAGAATTTTCCGAATGATCCGCCGCAGTTGACGGATATATAAGTATCTGCCTTGATATTGAAAATTCGCCCTTGTCACGTGCCATAAGCGACACAGCCGCCGCAAGATTTCCTCCTGCGCTGTCACCTGCAAGGACTATTTCCTCTGCGTCAAGATCAAGAAAATCGGGGTCGGTGATAAGCTTTTTTGCCGCCGCATAGCAGTCCTCCAGAGCGCAGGGGAACGGAAATTCGGGAGCAAGACTGTAATCTGCCGCAACTACTTTACATTTTGTATAGTTTGCAAGATTTATACATACATCGGTATAAGTATCAACGCTTTCTGTGACCCAGCCTCCGCCGTGGAAAAAGAGAATGGCAGTCTTTGAACCGTTATATTCCAAAGGAGTGCATACACGCAAAACGACTTCACGTCCGTTGTTCAAAAGCTCCGTATCGCCCTTTCCGATAACCTTGCTTACAAATCTGCCCGGAGATTTCAGTCGCTCTTTCATTGCACGTTCAAGCTTATAGCTGCGCAAAATATCAGGCTCGTTTTCGGAGACAAGGCGCATAAGGCTTTTCATTGCTTCCGGTATAGGCATAGCATACTCCTTTCACACAAAATCTGCTATAATGACGGGGCAAGCCCTTTATTGAAGCAATACCGTACAAATCCCGCTTGACGGCTTTGTACGAAATCTGCCTGCATATTTCGCACAAGCTCTGTGAGGTATTACCTATATAAATATAACACATTTTCTGTATTTTATCAAGTAATATAAAATAAAAATCAAAGGATAAGCTGTCATTTTTACGGACAACGCCGCATATAGATAAAGCAAAGGCAGTCAACTGTCAAAAAAGACCGGAAGGAGCATATTACATATGGGAAAAAGTGAAATGCGGGGCAGGAAAAAGCTTTTGCTGTTTTTACTGTTGGGAGCACTTGTGATACTTGCGGCGGTATTTTTATCTGTGGCAAAGGAAGAGGCTGATATGGACGAAAGATTTACCATGAGCAGCAATGCGGAGCGAGTGGAATTTTTAAATAAGCAGGGCTGGATAGTAAGTCCCGATCCCGTTGCGGAAGAAGAAATAACCATACCGTCTGAATTTAACGAGCTGTACAAGGAATATGCAGCATTGCAGGCGGCACAGGGCTTCAGCTTGGAAAAGCATATGGGAGAGGACGCAACGCTTTACAGCTACAAGGTACTTAATTATCCGAATTATACGGAGGGTGTTGTTGCAAATCTGATTATATCGGACGATAAGCTTATAGCCGGAGAGGTTACATTGAATGAAGAAAACGGATTTACCGAACCGCTTATAAGGGATTCGCAGATGGTATCCCCATTGCCGGAGGAAACGGCAGAAAGCTCTTCGGAAACAACAATACCATCAGAAAGTACGACGCAAACAGAAGAAACGACAGTGTCGGCAGATGAATGATAATTACACGGGATATCGCTTAATGCGGTATCCTGTTTTTATATGGGAAACAGGATAATTCCACATTAAGAGGGTTGATATGTGGAAAACTGCGGCACAAAATGTGAAAAATCGGGCGTATATGAGATCCGCTCCTGCAAATTGCGGTGTGTGCAGGGTTCTTTTGAATTGTATCTCAATCAGACTTTGCCGCTTGACAGATATGCCGATTTGTTATATAATTAATCTGATTAATTGTGTTCGGAAATAACCTCGGCTCTTTGCCGTGCGTTAAATGGCGGATAACTTCCGCTTGTTTGTATCCCTTATCACAGACTTTTATTGTACGGATATACCCTCTACCGACTTTCAGCCGTGTCCGTAAAAAAATTACGTATATTACTTGCACCTTATGCTGTCCGCCCGGTATGGTGCTTGTATGTCGTATCTGTCTGAAAATTACATTTTTTGTATACTTATATGTATTAAAATGGTTATTACCGTCAATAATTGCTCTGCGGAATGTCTGAACTCCATGATCGGAAAGGAATGATTTGAAAAGTGATAAACAAAAATATCGAAACTATCAGCGTCAATATGTACGGAGAACGTATATCTCCCAAAAAAGCGGCTGCCGAAAAAAATCGCAAGCCTGCTAAAAAACGTAATTTTTCCCCTAAACAGCGCGGAAAAACATATTATAAGAAAAATAACGGACAGGCTGTAAATAATGCAAAATCTGCGCCTAAACAGAATAATTCAAATGCAACTCCCCAATATATCCCCGAAATAAACGAAAATGACAGCATAAAGCCCGTGTATATTTCAAACCATAAGCCCGTAAAACGCACACCCGTGAAAATAATTCCCCTGGGAGGTCTTAACGAAATAGGCAAAAATCTCACCGTTTTTGAATGTTCAAACGATATCTTTATTGTGGACTGCGGTCTTGCTTTCCCCGACAGCGATATGCCGGGCGTAGACCTTGTTATCCCAGATTTCACATATATCGAGCAAAATGCTGAAAAGGTGCGTGGTATCGTCATTACTCACGGTCATGAGGACCATATCGGCTCGCTTGCATATCTCCTTAAAAAAGTGAATGTACCCGTTTATGCAACACGCCTTACCGTCGGTCTTATCGAGGGCAAGCTCAAAGAGCACAATATGCTGAATCAGGTCACGCTTAATGTCGTAAAGCCAAGACAGACCATAAAAATGGGATGTATGGCAGTCGAGTTTATAAGAGTAAATCACTCCATACCCGACTCGGTCGGACTTGCTATCCATACACCGGCAGGCATTATCGTTCATACCGGCGACTTTAAGGTGGACTATACCCCAATAGAGGGAGGTATCATCGACCTCGCACGCTTCGGTGAGCTTGGCAGCAGAGGCGTGCTTGCGCTTATGTCCGATTCCACAAATGCCGAGAGAAAGGGTCATACCGCTACCGAGCGCACAGTCGGAAATTCATTTGAAAAGCTTTTTGATACGGCGGAGGGCAAACGTATCATTATCGCTACCTTCTCTTCAAATATACACCGTATTCAGCAGATCGTGAACTGTGCTGTGAAAAACGGAAGAAAAATAGCTGTTTTCGGCAGAAGTATGCTCAATGTTATTTCCACGGCAATAGAGCTGGGTTATCTTAAAATGCCCGAGGGTCTTATGATAGACCTTGACGCTATGAACAGATTTCCTGCGGAAAAGATAGTGCTTATCACAACAGGAAGCCAGGGTGAACCTATGTCCGCTCTTACAAGAATGGCTATGAACGAGCACCGCAGCGTTACCATTACGCCGAATGACTTTATTATTATAAGCGCAACGCCCATACCGGGAAATGAAAAGCTTGTTACAAAGGTAGTAAACGAGCTTATGCATTCCGGTGCGGAGGTTATTTACGAATCAATGTATGAGGTGCACGTTTCGGGACACGCATGTCAGGAGGAGCTTAAGCTCATGCTTGCTCTTACAAAGCCGAGATATTTTATTCCCGTGCACGGCGAATACAAGCATCTGAAAAAGCATGCAGGTCTTGCTATGGATCTGGGTATGACGCCTGACAGCGTTATTATCGGAAATATAGGAAATGTTATAGAGTCTGACGGCGTGGACATGAAGATAACCGGACAGGTCACGGCAGGACGTGTGTTTGTTGACGGACTGGGCGTGGGAGATGTCGGTTCTATCGTTATCAGGGACAGAAAGCATCTTGCGCAGGACGGTCTTATCATTGCGGTTACGACTATCGAGATCGAAAGCGGTACCGTTCTTGCAGGTCCTGACATCGTTTCAAGAGGATTTGTATATGTGCGTGAATCAGAGGAGCTTATGGACGCAGCAAGAGAAGTCCTTACACGTACGCTCAACAAGTGTCTTGACGTAAATATGCGTGACTGGAACAGTATAAAAACACAGATGAAGGACGATCTGGGCGACTTTATCTATGCAAAGACAAAACGCAGACCTATGATACTGCCTATCATCATGGAAATATAACAGGGCATAGGATTTCTTGATATGTTAAAATTCGGGAGGTGTTTTTTTTGACGGGTAAACGCTGGCTTGCATTCAAGCTTGTGTCAATTCTTCTGGTGGTGGTTTCGCTTGCCTCGGCATTTGCGGTTGCGGAAACGGATGAGGTGAAATTCTGGATGCTGCTCGGAGTTACCGCACTTGCGGCGTTGGCATTTCTTGTGCTTTTATATGCGTCACAAAAAAATCTGCACAAATTTGTCACCGAGATGGAGTCGCAGTTCAATCTTACCGAGAGGGATTCGCTGTACAAATTCCCTGCTCCGGCTATCATTATAGACAGTGAGGGTATTATAATATGGTATAATCTTGCCTTTGCGGAACAGGTCTATGACGGTGACGCTTTCGGCGTTGACATTACAAAGATAATAGATATCGACCTTGAAAAAGTAATGACAAACAAGAATGTTACGGTGGATTTCCGTTCCTCACATTTTAAGATATCGGCAGTCACGACTGAAAAACGGGAGATGGAGTCGGAGCTTATCTCAAGCCTTACTCTGCTTTATCTTGAGGATATAAGCGATTATATCAACCTTGAGAATGAGCTTAACCGAATACGTCCGTCCATCATGCTCATAGCAATAGACAATTTTGAAGAAACGCTCTCCGGCGAAAAGGATTCGGAAAGATCTCATATACTTATTCAGATAGAAAAAATTCTTGAAACATATCTTGATGAGCATAACGGCATTATGAGAAAGACTGCAAATGACAAATTTTTTGCGATAATCGAGGACAGGTATATTGAGGATATGCTTGCTGATAAGTTCAAGGTTATCAATGATGTAAGAAATATCGCTGTTTCGGGAAAAACTCCCGTTACGCTTTCCATAGGCGTCGGAATGAGTTCGCTCGACCTTGAAGAAAGCGAGACCTTTGCAAAGCAGGCGCTCGAAATGGCACAGGGACGAGGCGGAGATCAGGTAGCAGTAAAGCGTGAAAGCGGATTTGAGTTCTTCGGCGGAGTTTCAAGCGGCGTTGAAAAGCATACAAAGGTTAAAACACGTATTGTTGCAACTGCACTTATCGACCTTATAAACGCAAGCAGCTCCGTTATTATCATGGGTCACAGAAACGGAGATATGGACAGTATCGGTTCGGGTGCGGGTCTTTGCGGTGCAATACGCATACTTGATCCGGATAAATATGTCCGTATGGCGGTAAATGCAGAAGCTACGATGGCAGAGCCTATAATACAGCGCCTTAACTATAATCTGAACGACGAGGAGCCTGTTTTTATATCCCCTGAGGAGGCGCTTGCACAGATAACGGACGATACGCTGCTTATTATTGTCGATACGCATAACAAGGATATACTTGAAAGCTCTGAGCTTTATGCGGCGGCAAAGCAGATAGCGGTCATAGATCACCACAGACAGGTTGTAAATTATATAGACAATGCGGTCATCTTCCATCACGAGCCTTATGCGTCCTCCGCAAGCGAAATGACTGCGGAGATAATTCAGTATTTCCCTGCAATAGACAAGCTGCAAAGCTACTATGCGGACGTTATGCTTGCAGGTATTATGCTTGATACCAGGGATTTTGTAATGCGCACCGGTGTGCGTACATTTGAAGCGGCGGCGTTTTTAAGAAAGCTGGGCGCAGATATGGTTGCGGTAAAGAAGATGTTTGCAAACTCCATACCGTGCATAAAGAAGCGCTCAAAGCTTATTGCGGATACGGAGATATATAACAGATGTGCAATCGCTTCGGACGACAGTCTGGAAAGCTCAATAAGAACGGCTGCGGCACAGGCTGCGGACGAAATGCTTGAAATAGAGGGCGTTGATGCAAGCTTTGTTATATATCGTACACAGCAGAACAGTGTAAGCATTTCCGCACGTTCATTCGGCGCCATGAATGTACAGATAATCATGGAAAAGCTCGGCGGCGGCGGACATCAGACAATGGCTGCTGCTCAATTGACCGATATAAGCGTGTCGGAAGCAAAGGCTAAGCTTATAAGCGCAATTGATGAGCATATCGCAAATATCTCATAATTAAAATATGAAAGGATAGATAAAAATGAAGGTTATTTTTTTACAGGATGTAAAGGGTACGGCAAAAAAAGGCGACGTTAAGGAAGTAGCAGACGGCTATGCAAGAAATTTCCTTATAGGAAAGGGTCTTGCTGTTGAGGCAAATGCAAAGAATATGTCCGACCTTGCGGGAAAAAAGGCTTCCGAGCAGCATAAGGCAGACGTTGCAAAGCAGGAGGCACAGGCTGCTGCGGCTTCTTTAAAGGGCAAGACTGTTGTCTGCAGGTGCAAGGCAGGTCAGGGCGGAAAGCTTTTCGGCTCAGTAACGGCAGGAAATATTGCCGATGTTATAAAGGAGCAGCTTAATGTTTCCGTTGACAAGAAAAAGATAGCGCTTGCTTCCGAAATAAAGGCGTTCGGAACATATACCGCCGAGATAAAGTTTATGCCCGGCATTTCCGAGAAGATCACCGTTGAAGTTGTTGAAAGCAGCAAGTAATAAAAGGACGATATAAAATGGATCTGAATAATATTTCGGCAACTGAGCTGCCGTACAGCCTTGAAGCGGAGCAGGCGGTAATAGGTGCGCTGCTTTTAAGACCAGAGTCGGTAACAGTCGCACTTAATTATCTGAAGCCGGAATCCTTTTATGTTACCATGCATAAGGATCTCTTTTCGATAATAACCCGTTTCTTTACAATGGGCATGAAAACGGACGCTGTTACCGTGCTTAACGAAGCGGTAAAGATGAACGTTTTCGAGAGCAGCTCTGCCGGCAAGGAATATCTTTTTAAGATAGCAAACGACCTTCCGACGACCCAAAATATCGAGAGCTACTGCAAGATAGTCGAGGAAAAATACTATATCCGTTCTCTTATAATCACATCACGCGATATCATAGATCAATGTACAGCAGGTGATGAAAGTGCGGAAAACCTGCTTGAATATGCCGAGCAGAAAATGTACGACATAAGACAGGGCAAGGGTGCGGACGGCTTTGCCAAAATAGAGGACGTCGTTATGGACGCATATGACGAGCTGGGTAAGAAAGCCGGTCCGGACAAGGCTCTTTATATGGGTACAAAGTCGGGATTTTCCGGTCTGGATAACGTTATAAGCGGTCTTAACAAATCCGACCTTATCATAGTTGCGGCACGACCGGGTATGGGAAAGACCTCGTTTGTACTTAATATAGCGGCTCATGTGTGCCGTCATTCCAAGGATAAGGAAGTGGCGATATTTTCGCTGGAAATGTCAAAGGAGCAGCTTGTCACACGTATGCTTTCTTCGGAAAGTCTTGTTGACAGCGACAAGCTTATGAAGGGAAATATTGCAAACGACGACTGGACAAAGCTTGCAAAGGGTGCGTCACGTCTTGCGGAAATGCCGATATATCTTGACGATACGGCAGGTATGACGATCATGCAGATGAAGGCAAAGCTGCGCCGTCTGAAAAATCTCGGACTGGTAATAATAGACTATCTCCAGCTTATGAGCTCGGGAAGAAGAACGGATAACCGTGTAAATGAAATTTCCGAAATGACACGTCAGCTCAAGCTTATGGCAAAGGAGCTGAATGTTCCGGTTATCGTACTTTCGCAGCTTTCACGTTCAGTAGAGTCAAGAAACGATAAGCGTCCTCTGCTTTCCGATCTTCGTGAATCCGGTTCTATTGAGCAGGATGCGGATATTGTTATTTTCCTTTACCGTGACTCATACTATAATAAAGAAAAAACCGAAAATCCCACGCTTGCGGAGTGTATTGTTGCCAAAAACCGACATGGTGAAACGGGTACGGTAAATCTGCGCTGGAACGGTCAGTTTACCCTTTTCGTTTCGGCAGACATGAAGTCCGATGGCGATAAAACCGTAACCGCTGCTGCCAAGACATGATTTTCCACAGAGAGGAAGCTAAAAAATGACGGTCAGACCGTTTGATGATAAGGGTATTGCCGTGCTTGAAGAAAAAATAAGTGCGGCTGCTGATAAATATGATATGTTTTGCGGTGCAGACGGTGTTTGTGCCGCCCTCTCCGGAGGTGCGGACAGCGTTGCTCTGCTGCTTGCTCTTAATGATATGAAGGAGAGGTACGGCTTTGCAATTTCCGCCGTTCATGTCAATCATCACATAAGAGGCGAGGAAAGCGAGCGTGACCGTGTTTTCTGCGAGGAGCTGTGTAAGGGCTTAAATATACCTATTTATGTGGAAAATGTGGATGCAACAGGCTACTCAAAGGAGCGGAAGCTTTCTCTTGAAGAGGGTGCAAGGGAGCTTAGATACAATATTTTCGGGGAAATATCACGTCTTTACGGCTGCCGTATTGCAACGGCACATACGCTAAGCGACTCTGCGGAAACTATAATTTTTAACCTTGCAAGAGGTACGGGACTTAAAGGACTTATCGGGATACCGCCTGTGCGTGACAATATGATACGTCCACTTATTTTTTGTACAAGAAAGGATGTGGAGGGCTATCTTGCCGCAAAGGGACAGTCCTTTGTGACAGACAGCACCAATCTTTCGGACGACTATACAAGAAACAGGATACGGCATGAAATAATACCGCTTATGAATAATATTCACGGCGGCTTTGAAGAAAATATACTTCGTATGACTGAAAATTTAAGGGGAGAGGAAGCGTATCTTTCCATGGCTGCCGCAAATGCACGTGATGATGATCTGCGGAGCGTTCATCCTGCCGTGCGCCGCAGAGTTATAATAAATATTTTAAGAGAAAACGGCATTGAAGTAAATTCACAGCGCATTTCCGATATAGAAGGTCTTATCTGCGGCGGCAGAAAGCCGTCTAAGGTGAATTTACGGGGCAATATATATGCATTCTGCAAAAACGGAAGAATCACAGTAAAAACTATCGGAAAACGTGTGATTTTTGAGGAAGTGCCTGTTAAAACAGGGGAAAACGATTTTTTGTGTGACAAAAAGGTGATAATCGTTCAAAACAATTGCGAAAATGGTGGTTTATCCAACATTGTTAACAAAACATTTACAAATGTATATCCGGATTGTGATAAAATACAAGGTAAGATTGTTTTGCGAAACAGACGTGACGGAGATAAATTTGTCCGTGCCGGCAGAAATTTTACAAGCAGTCTTAAAAAGCTTATGAATGAGAATATCCCTGCGCCCGAAAGGGACGGTATTGCGATACTCTGCGATGATGAAGGCATTATATGGGCAGAGGGTTTCGGCTGCGCTGACAGGGTGAAGTTTGATGAGAATACCAAAAGATATCTGGAAATAAAAATAACTGCGGGAGGACGTTTGCTTTGACCGAAAAGCTTGATAAAATTAAGCGTGTGCTTATAACAAAAAATGAGATCGAAAAAAAGGTACGGGAAACCGGAAGGAAAATAAGTGAAGAATATGATGGAAAACCACTGCTGCTTGTCAGCATCTTAAAGGGAGCTTTCATTTTTATGGCGGATATATGCCGAGAGATAACAATACCCTGCGAGATAGGCTTTATGTGTGCGGAAAGCTATTATTCCGGCACGGAGTCATCGGGTAAGGTGAACATAACTCTTGATCTGAAGCAGGATATTTCCAAATATCATGTGATAATTATTGAAGATATAATAGATTCGGGCAGAACACTCAGCGAAGTGGTGAAGCTTTTGAAAGAAAGAGCTCCGCTTTCGCTCAAGGTATATACTCTTCTTGATAAGCCGGAAAGAAGAGCTGTGGATTTTTCTGCGGATTATACGCTGTTTACAATACCCGATCTGTTTGTTGTCGGCTACGGTCTGGATTGCGGAGAATATTACCGTAATTTATCTTATATAGCAGAATATGACGCCGGTTAAGCGGATGTCGGAAAAGGAGAAGATCAATGAACCCAAAGAAATCATCCAATAAAGGACTGGTAATCTATGTCCTTGTGCTTGTTGCCGCAATGATAGTTGTCGTTGCGCTTATGAAACAGGCTACCAAAACTGCCTCGGAATACAAATATTCGGATATAATGAGCTATTTTGACAATTATCAGGTGTCCGAATATACATTTGACCTCGGCTCGGGCGAGCTTAATATGACCGTAAAAAATGAGGACGGCACGGAAAAGCAGATAAACTACGTTGTGCCGAATGTATCTGTATTTCTCAATGAAATACAGACGGGCGATGAAATTTACCGTAAGGAGTATAATGCGCTTCATCCGGATGCTCCGCTTGAAACGGAATATTACCGCATACAGGATACGTCATGGCTTTACAATCTGCTGCCGTCACTGCTTATCATAGTTCTGATGGTCGTGCTTTTCTTGTTTATGATGCGTCAGGCAGGAGGAGCAAAGGGTGCGTCCTTTGCAAAGGCGAATATCAAAAATGCGGCGTCAAAAAATACCTTTGATGATGTTGCAGGTGCAGATGAAGAAAAGAACGAGCTTCAGGAGATAGTGGATTTTCTGAAGCACCCGAAAAAATACAATGATATCGGAGCAAGAATCCCGAAGGGCGTTCTGCTTATGGGACCTCCGGGTACAGGTAAAACTTTGCTTGCAAAGGCTGTTGCGGGAGAAGCGGGCGTACCGTTCTTCTCAATATCCGGTTCGGATTTCGTTGAGCTTTATGTCGGCGTGGGTGCGTCAAGAGTAAGAGATCTGTTTGACACTGCCAAGAAAAATGCTCCGTCTATCATATTCATAGACGAAATTGACGCAGTAGGACGTCACAGAGGCGCAGGTCTTGGCGGCGGACATGATGAACGTGAGCAGACACTTAATCAGCTTCTTGTTGAAATGGACGGCTTTGAGGGAAATGAGGGCGTTATCGTTATTGCCGCTACAAACAGAAAGGATATCCTTGACCCGGCACTTCTTCGTCCGGGACGTTTCGACAGACAGATAACGGTAAGCTATCCCGATATTAAGGGACGTGAGGAAATTCTTAAGGTGCATACAAAGAAAAAGCCTCTTGCTCCCGATGTAAGCCTTTCTACCATTGCTAAAAAGACCGCAGGCTTTACAGGCGCCGATCTTGAAAATCTTGTAAATGAGGCTGCGCTCCTTGCCGCAAGAAATGACCGCAAGGCTATTACAAAGGACGATATTGAGGACGCTACCATCAAGGTAATTGCAGGTCCGGAAAAGAAGAGCCGTGTTGTTACGGAAAAGGAAAAGCGTACCGTTGCATATCACGAGGCAGGTCATGCTATTGTTACCTATTTCCTTCCTTCACAGGATAAGGTATATCAGGTAACTATCGTGCCCAGGGGCGGTGCAGGCGGCATGACTATCTATCTGCCGGAAAAAGAACCGTCCTATATTGACGTAACTTTGCAAAAGCTTAAGGATCGCATCAAGGTTTGCATGGGCGGCCGTGTTGCCGAGGAGCTTATTAATAACGAGGGTTCTGCGGGCGCTATCAGCGATCTTCAGACCGCTACAAAAACCGCTAAGGCTATCGTAATGAAATACGGTCTTTCCGAAAATCTCGGTCCTGTTGTATACGGTGATGAAAATGACGAGCCGTTTGTCGGCATGGGTTACGGTCAGGGCAAAGGCTATTCCGAAAAGACACAGTCTGAGATCGACAATGAAGTTCGCTCCATTATTGATTCCTGTTATGCGGCTGCGGTTGATATACTGAAAGCCAATATGGATAAGCTTCACCTTGTTTCAAAGGCACTTCTTGTTCATGAGAAGATAGACGGCGATGAATTTGTAAAGATCATGGACGGAACTACAACTCCTGAATCCATCGAAGCGGAGTATGAGGAATTTATGAAGTCCGATGAGGCTAAGAAATCCGAAGAGGACGCAAAATCAGAAGATAATGCTAAGTCTGAAGAGGAAGCTAAATCCGAGGATAATACAAGGACAGAAGATAATAACGATAATACAAACAATTAAAATTATAGCGGTCAGTTTATTTGACCGCTCAGGCTGTCAAATAAGTCTTTTTCAAACGGTCCTACCGGGACGTTTGAAAGACATAATGTTCTCTATTATTGCAGCAAAGGGGAGGCGGTCGTGTTCGCCTCCCCTCAAAACGCTATTGCGTTTTTTCACCCTTTGCTCCGTTTTTGAACGCATTTTGGGGAATTTCGCCGTCTGCGGACGGCGACCAAAGGGCTCCTCGCCCTTTGGAAACCTCGCCAATATTTA
>CASFZT010000006.1 GCA_949299215.1 uncultured Ruminococcus sp. | reverse complement strand
GCCTAAGTTATAAACGTCCGATAGCGCATATTCCGAGGAATTTTATCTTGCTTGAAAGACTGTCCGGAGCAGGCGTAAATTCATTTGAATAATCTGTTGAGAGATATTTTTTGTTGTCGTCCGCAAAAACCGTTGTGATAACTGCGTCCTTGCCAAGACGATTTCCTGCAATTACCGCACCGAGAAGATTTGCGCCGGAAGAAATGCCTACGCCGATTCCAAGCTCACGTGAGAGCCTTTGCGCCATGATGACGGAATCAATATCATCTACGGAAACCACCTTGCCGCATTCGGAAAGCTTGAGAATATCGGGGATAAATTCGTCCGAAATACCCTGTATACGATGACTTCCTACCTTGTATCCCGTGGATAAGGTGGGAGAGTTGAGCGGTTCAAGCGGATACATTTCAAGTGCGGGATTATCTTGTTTAAGACGCCTGCCGATACCCATGACCGTACCGCCCGTTCCGACGCCGGCAACGACAGCATCTGCTTTAAGACCGACAGAAGCAAGCTGACGTGAAATTTCATCACCCGTCATTAGAAAATGCGCCACGCAGTTGTCCTCGTTTGTGAATTGTTCGGGCAGAAAAATGTCCTCATTTTCCGCAAGTCGTCTGCACATATCAATAGAACCGAGAAATCCGCCCTCTTCATGAGAAACAAGCCTTACCTGCGCACCGAAGCCTTTCATAAGATTGATGCGTTCACGGCTCATCCAGTCGGGCATATATATTACAGTCTTGTGACCGAGATAGCTGCTCATTGCAGAGAAAGCAATGCCTGTGTTTCCACTTGTGGCTTCCGCAACGGTGCATCCGGGGTGGATAGTGCCTCGTTCATATGCCTTGTACATAATGTAGTAAGCAACACGGTCTTTTATGCTGCCGGTAAGAGAAAGATATTCAGCCTTTGCATATATCTTTCTCGGTTCGCCGTCAAAGGTGAGAGAAATTTCCAGCAGAGGTGTGTTACCTATCATATTTTTTATATTATCAAATTTTTGCTTGATAGATGCGTCCATATTAAATCTCCAAACATATAAAAATAAGCTTTCAATAAAAGCTACCATAATATTATAATATATGCCGTCGGTAAAATCAAGTGCAAAGTTCCAAAAAAATATGTTTTGTGTCATATGTATTTTTAGAACATATAATAATTCAGGCGGAAGTTTTTTCGCCGTAAGCAGTGTCGATTCGGGAGGATATTATATGAGCAGTTCAGGTAAGTATATTTTTGCTTTTCCGTCCGTCAATATTGCTTTAAAGGCGCAGAATGTTTTGCGAGAGGCAGGTTTTGAGGCGTCCGTTTCAAGAACGCCTAAAAGTCTTGCTTCAGGCTGCGGATATAGTGTGATAACCGATGCTCTGCCGGAGGATGCTGCAGATGCTTTTGAAAAGAGCGGCATAAGAACGAGAGCGGTAGGAAAGGCGTAACGGACAGACTGCGGCTTATTATATTGAAATAAGGGCGGAGAACGCAATTCCTCCGCCCCTGATATAGAGGTATATATGATCAACTTTGATAATTCTGCAACTACTTACCCAAAACCTGCGGACGTTATGAAGGCTGTAATGCTTGCCATGAAAAAATACGGAGGTAATCCGGGCAGAAGCGGACATAAGCTGTCTATTGAAACTGCGGAAGCAATATATTCCACAAGAAAACGTGCGGCAGGATTTTTCGGCTCACAGACGGAAAACGTGGTGTTTACATTTAATTGTACTCATGCGCTTAATACGGCAATAAAGGGCGTCGTTCCGAGCAAAGGACATATCATAATTTCCGATTTGGAGCACAACTCCGTAGCAAGACCGGTTTATGCAATGCAAAAGCAGGGATGTACCTTTGATATTGCTCATATTTATCCCGACGACAGTAGGACAGCCGCCGAGATTGAAAGCCTTATACGTCCGGAAACGGCTGCCGTTGTTTGTACGCTTGGAAGCAATGTCACAGGACAGATAACGCCGTACAGACTTATAGGAGAGATATGCCGCAGACATGGGGTTTGCTTTATAGCGGACGGAGCACAGCTTTGCGGCATAAAGGACGTGAAGCTTTCGGACGGAATAAATATACTTTGTACGGCAGGACATAAATCGCTGTACGGTCCGTCCGGTACGGGTATGCTGATAACGGACGGCAGGTATCATATTTTGCCGCTTATGGAAGGAGGAACGGGAAGTACATCGCTTGAGTTTGCACAGCCGGATTTTCTGCCCGATTCACTGGAAAGCGGTACGGTGAACACATCAGGTATAATAGGACTTGGCGCAGGAATAAAATTTGTGACGGGAAATGGTACGGAAAAGATTTTCGGACATGAGAATATGCTTTGCGAGCGCTTTATAAAAGGCATAAGAGGGAACAATAAAGTGAAGATATACCGTGAAAGCGGCGTGAATTATCTTCCGATAGTGTCTTTTAATGTTGACGGCTTCAGTTCCGGAGAGGTTGCCGAAAAGCTTAGCGAGAAAGGTTTTGCGTTAAGAGGCGGATTGCATTGCTCCGGACTTGTGCATAAAGCCATAGGCACATTGCCCGAGGGTACGGTGCGCTTTTCGCCGTCTGTCTTTAATACGGCTGCACAGGTCGATGATCTGATAAATGCTGTATATATGATACGATAAAAAAGCGTGTACGCTGTTTCAGCAAACGGCGTACACGTAATTTTTATGTTGATTTGATCGCCTTGCCATCTGTGTGATGGTGAGTATTGGAAACAAGCTCTGCACCGTGTTTTTTAAGTAAACGTCTGCGGCAAATTATGTATGTTGGGATAAGGAATAGATCCGCCAAAATCCACGCAGCAGGAGATGCAAAGCATACTGCCGAGAAACCGTATATGCCGACAAGATATGCAACGGAGCCTCGTCCTATCATTTCAAGCACACCTGCAATAGTGGCGGCAGGCGAGAATCCCATACCCTGAATGGTGAATCTTACAATATTTACAAGTGCAAGAGTAAAGTAGAACGCAACAAGCGTCATAAGAAATTTTTTTACTAACGGCATAAGTACCATACTTTCTTTATCAAGGAATATCATTGCAAGACATTCGTTTGTTAGTCCGATAACGATAAAGCTTAATACGGAGTATGCAGCACCGAGAATAATGCATGAAATAAGTCCTTTGTTAAGACGATCCCACTTTTTCGCACCTACGTTCTGACCTGCATATGTAGCCATTGTACCGCCCATAGCGTCAAAAGGACAGCAGAAGATCATGGACAGCTTGTTTGCGGCGGTTACTGCCGTTACATAGCTTGTGCCGAGCTGATTTACAGCGGTTTGAAGAACAACGCTGCCGATAGCCGTTATTGAATACTGAAGTCCCATCGGAAGTCCCATAGTGCAGAGAGTACCGATGTGCTTTAGGGTTATTTTTCTGTCCTCTTTTGTTATGCGGAGTATTTCAAAGCTTCTGCAGAGCTTTACAATACAGCCGATGCCGGACACAAATTGCGCAATAACTGTCGCAAATGCAGCGCCGAAAACATCCATATCAAAGCAAAGGATAAATACGATGTCAAGAACAATGTTTATGACAGAAGCAACTACCAGCCAAACAACAGGAGTGCGGCTGTCGCCGAGTGAACGGAGGATAGAAGCAGTCATGTTGTAGAGGAAGTATGCGGGAATACCCGCAAAAATCGTGATTATGTAGATATATGCACGTCTGAAAATATCATCGGGAGTATTTGTAAGCTGAAGTATCTCCGTGCAGAAGATAACGGTTGCGGCGGTTATGATAATGCTGAATATGATGCACAGCCAAAGCGAACCCACAACATATTTTCTGAGCTCCGGGTAATTCTCTGCACCGAATTGCTGAGCAATAGGGATCGCAAAACCACTGCATATGCCGATAACAAAACCAATGACAAGAAAGTTTACCGAGCCTGTACTGCCGACTGCCGCAAGTGCATCGCCGCCGAGAAAGCGTCCGACGATGGCTGTGTCGGCGAGGTTATAGAATTGCTGGAATAAAAATCCGAGCAGCATAGGTATGCCGAAGTTTATTATAAGACGCATGGGACTGCCTTGTGTCAGATCCTGCGTTTTTACTCTGTTTATTGCCATAAAAATACCTCCGAAAAAGAAAAGCCTTTGTTTCCACAAGTTCAATATTATAGTGCATACTGCATAAAAATACATCAACTTTTTTAAACATATTTTTGAATAAAATCTTTATTAAACGGTTTCGCATTATGAATTGTATGGTTGCATAAATTTGCGTGTAACGTGTAAAGTATTTTTGTAAAAAATAAGATTGAAAGTTTGAAACGGTGTCATGCAAATTGTTTTTGTCAATATTTTTTTAATTTTTTATTGACGAATATGCTTAAATATAGTATAATAAAGTTAATCAGGTACGTTTGCAAAATGCGTGAGGCTTGTTAAATTTTGTGTGAAAGTTGAGATTTTATGAATGAATTTAAAAACAACGAAAGAGCAGCCATTACCGATGTTATAAGCAGCAAGATGGGTGTGCTTGTGTTTTGGGTGATAACATTTTTTTGCATAGGTTTTGCGTTTCTGACCTTTGCGGCAAAGCTGCCCGATTTTTTGTATCTGGTATGCATGGTCTGTCCGCTTGTTCTTATATTTCCGACGTTTGTTATCAAGGTCTCGCAGAATACGCAGTCTGTGATAGCTGCAACGATACTTGTGGTGTTGTGTACGGCATACGGAATGATATTTGAGTCGATAGGAACGATGCAGGGAGCATATCTTGCGATAATGTGCTTTATTGCAATGTATCAGTATGTTAAAGTTATAGTGATACAGATGTTTGTGGTTATGGGTATAAACCTGATAAGTATATTCTTTTTCCCCGAATATATTTTTTCAAATATATCGAGCGTGTTTGACCTTGTGCTGAAAATCATTACATTTTGTATAGGTTCCTTGTTTATAATAATGCTTATAAAATTGAATAACCGACAGATGCTTATTGCAACGAGAAAAACGCAGAATGTAAAGTATCTGCTCAAGGTCGTAGAGATAAAAAAGGATGTGGCGGAGGCGGCAGTAAAAACAAAATTTAACTTTCTGGCAAATATGTCGCATGAGATAAGAACACCCCTTAATGCGATATGCGGAATGTCCGAGCTGCTGAAAAGAAGTGAGCTTAGTTCCGTTGAAAAGGAGTATGTAAAAACGGTAGCGACGTCGGCAGATAATCTGCTGTCAATTGTAAATGATATACTTGACTTTTCAAAGATAGATTCGGGCAAGATGGAGCTTGTTGAGGAGAAGTATTTTTTAGAGAATATTTTAGATGAAGTGCAGAGTATAATTTCCGCACGACTGATAAATAAAAATATAGCGTTCACGGTAAATATTGCTCCCGATGTGCCGAAAGCAATGATCGGTGATGAGCTGAGAATAAAGCAGATATTGCTTAATTTGCTTGGCAATGCGGTGAAGTTTACATCGGAAGGGTGTATTTCGGTCAGAGTGGAGTGCGGAGAGATATGTTCGGATACCGTAAGGCTCAGATTTGAGATTTCCGATACAGGCATAGGTATAAAGAATGAGGATAAGGCAAAGCTGTTCAGCGAGTTTACACAGGTCGATATGAAAAAGAACCGCAGGATACAGGGAACGGGACTAGGACTTACAATATCAAAGCGTCTTGCGGAAATGATGGGCGGCGATATACGTCTTGACAGCGTTTACGGCAAGGGAACAACTTTTACCGTTTATATTGAGCAGAAGGTGCCGCAATATGAGCCATGCTTTAAAAAGCCCGAACAGGATATAAAGTTTTATCTTTTGGAGAATAATAAATATTACCGTGACAGTATTCTTAAAATGTTTAAGTCAGCTATGATCGACTGCACGGTGATTTATTCACAAAAGGATATTGCGAAGATTGAAAAAGACGCATGTCTGCTTTATGATTATAAGACCGCAAAGGCTTTTGATTTGAGCGGACATGATAATGCTGTTGCAATGACGGAGGTAAGCGACTATATTTCCGACAGCTTGGTGAGATTTTGTCCTAAACCGATAACGCTTATGTCGCTTGAAAGAATAATGTCGGGAGGGCTTGGCAATGCAAGTGAAAATGCGGACAGAATAAATAGTTTTGTCTGTCCTGAGGCAAGACTGCTTGTTGTCGATGATAATTTTGTTAATTTGAAAGTCGCAGAGGGCCTGCTTAAATCCTATGAAGCGGAGGTAGTATTTGCGCAAAGCGGAGAGGAAGCAGTTAAATATGTAAAGTCCGGTGAGAAGTTTGATATTATTTTCATGGATCATATGATGCCTGTTATGGACGGCGTTATGGCAACGAAGCTGATACGTATGACGGATAAAAAAGTGCCGGTGATCGCATTGACAGCAAATGTAGTAAAGGGCGTTGAAAAGGATTTTATGGAAAACGGTATGAATGATTTTATCTCAAAGCCGATAGATATAGCAAAGCTGAGTAACGTTATGTATAAATGGATACCGAAAGAAAAGCAGCATGAGGCAGAACAGGACGTAAAGATCAATATGCCGATGGAAGAATTGCGCTTTTATGCAGAGGAGATAGATACGAAGAAAGCACTTGCAAATTTTTCGGGAGATTATGCGGAGCTGGAAAATATTATCGGACTTTATTATACAGAGGGAGTGAAAAAGCTTCCCGTTATTGAAAAGTATCTGTCGGATAAGGACTATAAGAGCTTTACGATAGAAATACATTCGCTGAAAAGCTTGTCTGCCGGAATTGGCGCATACGGATTGTCCGAAAAGGCAAAGCAGCTTGAGTTTGCAGGCAAAGAGGAAAGGTATGAATATATAGACGAAAATGTGTTTGAGTTTATGGAGCAGTATAAAAGTCTGCTGGGTAAGCTTGAAAAATTTGGCTTGCATGATAAAGTTAAAGCACCGTCAGATGACGCAGAGCAGCTTGATAAGACTGAGCTTTTGTACAAAATAAATGAGATGCGTGAGTGTATGGATAATTTTGATTTGGATGCGGCGTTGAAAATTGCCGATGAGCTTTTGAAAACACGGCTTTCGGATAAGGAGTTTGAAACGCTGAAGGAAATACGCAGTATGGCAATGGACTTTATGTATGAAGAAACTGCTGAGGCACTTGCAAAATTTGCGGAAGATGTTGAAAAAGGGGTATAATTTTTGATGAAACATATACTTGTGGTAGATGATAATAAGGCTAATCTTACAATAGCAAAGAATGTGCTGGAGGAAAGCTATACGGTAACACCTGTGCTGTCGGGGGAGCAGGCGCTTAAATTTCTTGAAAAGAAACGTCCCGACCTTATATTGCTTGATATTATGATGCCCGGCATGGACGGCGTGGAAACAATGCTTAATATACGCCGGCATGCGGAGTGGTCGGATATACCGGTAATATTCCTTACCGGTTCTTCATCTGCGAAAAAGGAAACGGAATGTATTGAACTGGGTGCGGACGAGTTTATTGCAAAACCGTTTGTAACTGCGGTGCTGAAGAAACGCATAGCAAACATACTGGAGCTTGATGGGTTCAGAAAAAAATACGGTACACCCGATGCGGAGGAATAAGTGAAGTGAACGAAAGGTTTGAACGCACCGCAAGACTTATAGGAGCGGATGCGGTTAAAAAGTTGAAAAATGCGAGGATTGCGGTTTTCGGCGTTGGCGGCGTTGGCGGATATGTTGCAGAAGCACTTGCAAGAAGCGGAGTTGGTGCTATTGACCTGTTTGATAAGGACGTGGTAAGCAAAAGCAATATAAACCGTCAGATAATTGCGCTTACCGATACGATAGGTCTTTATAAGACAGACGTTATGAAGGAGCGTATAGAAAAAATAAATCCGGAGGCAAATGTAACCTCAAATAAGGTTTTTTTTATGCCGGATAACAGCCATATGTTTGATTTTTCCGTATACAGCTATGTCGTTGACGCAGTTGATACTGTCACTGCTAAAATTGAGATAATCATAAGGGCAAAGGAAAGCGGCGTGCCTGTTATTTCTTCAATGGGAACGGGCAATAAGCTTGACCCGTGTAAGCTTGAGGTTGCCGATATAAGCGAAACGTCGGTGTGTCCGCTTGCAAGGGTTATGAGAAGAGAACTGAAACGCCGTGGGATAAATAGTGTCAAGGTAGTTTATTCAAAGGAAGAACCGCTCAAGCCGTCCGATAATGAGATCGTAAACGGAAAAGCGGTCCCGGGAAGTATAGCTTTTGTACCGTCGGCGGCAGGTCTTATTATTGCCGGAGAGGTGATAAAGGATATATCCTTTAATGGCTCTGGTTTGAAATAAATACGGCGTGTGAGATGGATGGTATGCTTTCTCCCTGCTGTGACGCTGTGGGCGACATAAGCGCACCCGTAGCGCAGAAAAGTATGTTTTTTAATTCGCCGGAGCGTATTTTGTCAAGAAAATATCCGCATAATACGGACCCTGAGCAGCCGCAGCCGGAGCCGCCCGCATGAACGTCCTGATTTTCACGGTCAAACATCATAAGACCACAGTCAAGATGATTTGAGGATATATCAATGTTTTCATGCTGCAACAGCTTGATCAAAAGACGGCTGCCGACAAGACCTAGGTCGCCTGTTACGATAGCGTCAAAGTCGGATACGGACATGGCAGTATCTTCAAGAAATGTTTGTATGACATACGTTGCGGCAGGTGCCATGGCAGCTCCCATATTGTTTGCGTCCGTCACGCCGAAGTCGACTATTTTTCCGATCGTGACAGCTCGAACATAGGGCGGTGCAGCCTTGGCGGAAAGTATAACCGCTCCCGATGCCGTGCAAGTCCATTGAGCCGTGGGAGTACGAACTCCTCCGTATGACAGGGGAAATCGGAACTGCCTTTCTGCGGAGCAAAAGTGGGAGGAGGTAACAGCCGCTACCTTTCCCCCGATGCCGCTGTCGGTCATGAGTGAAGCGAGAGAAAGTCCCTCCGACATTGTTGAGCAGGCACCGTATATGCCGAAAATGGGAATGTCAAAGTCTTTAAGGCCGTAGGTCGAGCTTATACATTGATTGAGCAGGTCGCCTGCAAACATATAGTCTATTTCCGCAGGAGAAAGACTGCCTTTTGAAATTGCCTTTTTGAGAGTGCGCTTCATAAGCTCGCTTTCGCCTTTTTCCCATGTTTTCTGACCGAAATAGGCGTCGTTTTCCACTTCATCAAAATATTTTCCGAGAGGACCTGCCCCCTCAAGCTTTCCGACAACGGCGGCATAGCTGTGAATGGACGGAGAGTGTTCCATGATAAATGTATTTCGGGATATTTTCTTTGCCATAGTATTCCCCTTTCTGCGATGTTGATAATATTTTTTCCGATCGCCTCTGAAATATGCAGAGCGAAACGGATAATTTGAAGAGGTGTTTTTTGTGACAAAAAACAGTACGGACAAAAGATATATTATCGGTATGTTTTTTACGGTTGCCTGTTCGCTTGGCCTTAACCTTGCAGGCAACGAAATTGCAGTAAATTTTAACCTGCCTTTCTGGCTTGATACGATAGGAACGATATTTACTGCATGGATAGGCGGACCGCTGTGGGGAATGTTAACGGGAAGCCTTACAAATCTGATAATGGGTATAAATAATATTTCAGCGATCATTTTCTGTATAGTAAATGCGGCGATAGGAATTATAGTCGGTATTTGTTCAAGAAAAAATTATTGCGTGAATATTTTCAATGTTCTTTGTATGAGCGTTTTTATAGGAATTATAGCGACCGTGTGTTCAATACCGGCAAATTATTTTATACATGACGGTATGACGGGAAATGTATGGGGTGACGCTTTGTTTGATATGCTTAGTATAAAAGGCTTTGGACTTATACCGTGTATGGTGCTTTCGATAATATTTCTTGAGATACCGGATAAGATCATATCCGTGCTGATGGGGTATGGACTTGTGAAGCTTATGGTAAAGATAGGCTTTCTGAAATGTGATAAACAGAGCGGGTATAGTTTCTTTGTGAAAAAATAACGGGTAAAGGAGATGCGGTCATGCGTAATATTTTAAGAGCTGTTTCGGCACTTATAATTTCATTTGCGATGGCCGTGTCTGCTTTTGCGTTGGATATAAACGCCGTGGAAAAAAATATATCCGCAAATTATCAGGAGCAAATATATAATCTTGACAACGGATTGGAGGCGGTAAATTGTCATACCGTCATTCAGACCCCGAAAGGATATATATGGGTAGGAACTTATATGGGCATATATTGCTATGACGGCTCGGTATTCCGCCTGATGAGTGAATGGAACGAGATTACCAATGTCAGAGCAATGTTCTGCGATTCAAAGGACAGAATATGGATAGGAACGAATGATAACGGAGTATTTTTGTATGACGGAGGAAAGATATCCGTTAATTATAATAAAAGCAGTGGACTTACATCAAATTCGGTAAGGTCTTTTTGTGAGTTGAGCGATGGTACGATTTATATAGGCACTACACATGACCTGTTTGCTGTTTCACCGTCAGGTGATGTAAGGATCGTTTGTGAGGGGGATAAGAGAATAAATTATGTAACATCAATGTGTTCGTCTGATGACGGTGTGGTTTCTGGCGTTACAAATGACGGAATGTTGTTTTTTATAAACAGTGACGATACGCTGATAGCGGCTTATGAAAGCAATATGTCCGGAACGGAACAGTATTCCTGTGTTACATATTGCGATGATGGCAGCTTTCTTGCAGGAACGACAGGTTCGGAAATATACAGGTATGTTTTGAGTACAAGCGGAGTATATTCGCAGAAATGCTATGATTTCAATGAAATATCCGGTATATATCTTATAGAAACCGATGAAACCGGCGGTTGGTGGGTATGTGCCGATAACGGGATATTAAGATTTACAAGCTCATCATATTATGAAAGGCTGAATCTTGACAGCTTCAAGAGCAATATAACGGACGTAATGCGGGATTATCAGGGTAATTATTGGTTTTCATCGTCAAGTCAGGGCGTGCTGAAGCTGTCAGAAAGCTTTTTTTCAGATATAAATAAGCAGTATGATTTAAATGAGGAAGTCGTTAATGCAGTAGAGCTGTTTGACGAATATATCTATATAGGCAGCGACAACGGACTTGATATAGTAAACAAATTTACCGGAAAGACAGTTAAAAATAAATTTACCGAAATGCTTGTTGGAACAAAGGTGAAGCATATATATACCGATTCTCATAAACGTATTTGGATAAGTACATACAGCATGAAAGGACTGTTCTGCTATGATCCGCATAATGATATATATGAGCAGTATAATGAAAAAACCAAGGGGACGCTTGGATCTAAATTCAGCTTTGTGACGGAACTGACGAACGGTATGATACTTGCCGCCTCAACAAGCGGACTTACGTATATATATGACGGCAAGGTGATACATACGATAGATGCGGATCACGGACTTGCAATTCCGCAGATACTGTGTGCTGTTGAGCGCAAGGACGGAACGCTGCTTGCAGGAAGCGACGGTGATGGAATTTATATTATAGAGGGCGGAAGAATATATTATCGTGTAGGTGAAAATTACGGACTTACATCACTTTCTGTTATGAAGATAGTACCGTATAAGGACATTTACTTCTTGGTTACAGGAAATAATATATATACAATGGACAGTGAGGATAACGTAAAGCTTATAGACAGTTTTCCGTATGCAAATAATTTCGGTATTATAGCGGATGAAAATAATAATAAGGTCTGGGTTTTAAGCAGTGCGGGAATTTATGTTTTAGACGGAGACAGAATGGCTGCAAATGATTGCGGCGATTATTTTCTTATAAATACAAGCAAGGGACTTAACAGTGCGCTTACGGCAAATTCGTGGAATTGTACGGATGATGGTTCGAATTTATATCTTTGCTGTATAGACGGCGTAAAGAAGATTAATATGAATAATTATACGGGAAAGGAAACGGGGGTAAGAATTGCGTTTAACGGCGTTATGCTTCCGAATGATGTCGTGATAAGAGCAGTGCCGAATGGTGTTAATTCAGGTACGCTTACATTGCCGGTTGATGCGGACAGCGTTGAATTCAGACCTGCCGTGCTTAATTACACATTGCAGGATCCACTGCTTTATGTCTGCTGCGAGGGCCTGGAGGAAAGCGGCGTGTATGTACGTCAAAGCGAGCTTTCGGGATTCAGATTTACAAATATCCCTCATGGCGAGTATAGATTTGTAATGCAGCTTATTGACGAAAATACAAATCTTCCGAAGGACGAACTTGTTTATACGATCATAAAAGAGGCGCAGTTTTTTGAAACACCGATATTTAAGGTTTATCTTTTTATTATAGGTGTTGCGGGAATAATTTTTATTACATGGATAGCGACAAAGATAGGGAGCTTAAGTGTTATAAAGCGCCAGTATGAAGAAATAAGAGAGGCAAAGGAAGAAGCTGACAAAGCCAATAATGCAAAAAGTATGTTCCTTGCAAATGTATCTCATGAAATAAGAACTCCTATAAATACCATACTCGGAATGAATGAGATGGTGCTGCGTGAAAACACAAATGCAAATATTGAAAAATATGCTCTGAATATAAAAAACTCAGGGCCGCTGCTGCTTTCGATCATAAACAGCATACTTGATATATCAAAAATAGAATCGGGTCAGATGAAGATACTCCCTGCGGAATATGACGTGCGCAATGTCATTTCCGATGTTACGGCAATGTCAAAGCTTAAAGCCGCTGAGAAAAAATTAAGGTTTGAATCGGAAATATCGGAGGATATACCAAAGATACTGTACGGCGATGAAATGAGAATAAAGCAGATAATCACAAACCTGCTAAGCAATGCGTTTAAATATACCGAAAAAGGCAAGGTAAAGCTTTCTATGCGCAGCGAAAAGCTTGATGACGGAAATATCCTGCTTTGCGTTTCCGTGGAAGATACGGGAATAGGAATAAAAGAAGAGGATATGGATAGGCTTTTTATGAAATTTGAAAGACTTGAGGAAAGACGGAATAGGAATATTGAAGGTACAGGTCTTGGACTTAGTATCGCAAATTCGTTGCTGCATCTTATGGACTCGCAGCTTCATGTGATAAGTGAATACGGCAAGGGTTCTATATTCGGCTTTTCCGTAAAGCAGAAGCCGGTGTCCGAAGATACGGTAGGAAGCTTATATAGGACTAACGATATGTCTGTTAAGAGCAGATATGTCTATAAACCGTCCTTTACGGCACCAGATGCAAAGATACTCATAATTGACGATAATAACCTTAATCTTGAAGTTGCAAAGGGTCTGCTTAAAAAGACATCTGTCGGAATAAGGACAGCATTCAGCGGAAAAGAGTGCCTTGAGATAATTAAAAATGAACGGTATGATATGATATTTCTTGACCATATGATGCCCGAAATGGACGGAATAGAAATCCTGAAACATATTCGTTCGGACGAGAATATGTGCAGGGACGTTCCGGTGGTGATATTTACCGCAAATGCAGTTGCAGGCTCGAAAAATATGTACCTTGAAGAAGGATTTGACGATTATGTTTCAAAGCCGGTAGATGGCGAGGAGCTTGAAAGAGTGCTGATGAAGCATCTTCCGAAGGAGCTTGTTCATGAGTATAATGAAAATGGCGGCTGTGAGGAGGATGTTTCTGATATACCTGAAATTACCGGAGTTGATAGTAGGATAGGGCTTCATTATAACGGCGGAAATGTAGCAGAGTATATAAAAATGCTGAAAATATATGCATCCGGCGGAAATGAAAGTATTGCGAAGATGGAATATGCTTTTGAAAGCGAGGACTGGAGTTCTTATGAAATAGAGGTTCATTCCCTGAAAAGCACATCGCTCGGAATAGGCGCAAAGGAGCTTTCGGAGGCGGCAAAACAGCTTGAAAATGCGGCAAGTGAAAATAATGCCGGATATATAAAACAGAATCATAAAGCGGTCATTTCAATGTATGGCTGCATAGTAAACGAGGTAAATGAATATCTGTCTGTGGATAAAAATGATGATACAGGTGAAATATCCGAGCTTGAGGAAATTTCGATCGGGGATTATGTTAAAATTCTTGAAAGAATACGAAATGATGTCATGAATTTTGATTTTGAAATTTCGGAAAGCCAATTAAATGAGTTAAGGGGTAAAAAATGCGACGGCAACGATGTAAAAATGACGGTATGTAAGCTTATTGGATATTTTGAAGAGTATGAATGGCAAAAGGCAGAAGATTACCTTAACGGTCTTATAGACAAATTGAAAAGGAGTGATGTCTGATGGTAACATTGGTAATTCTTTCAGCGGTTGTTGCAATATTTCTTGGTATTGATAATTATGCGCTGAAAAAAGAGGTAACAAGACTGCGTGAACAGATAAGGCGTCAGAACGAACAGACGACTGTGCAGAATGAACATACAGCGCAGGAAACTGTGCCTGTACCTGATGTGCAGAATAAGACTGATATCTTGAATACAGTACCGCAGACGGAAGAAACGGTTCAGCCTGTTGGTGATGATATTGCTTCGGAGATATCGGTTGAAAATGACGTGAAAACGGAAGGAATTGTACAGCAGGTATGTACAGCAAAGCCTGTGAAGTCTGAAACAGCCGCAGAAACTGCTCAGCCGACAGAAGAAACAATGTCACCTGTCCGTACGGAAAATGCAACTTCTGCACAGAATATACCGCAATTTGTACAGAATGAAATACCTCCCGTACAGAACGCAGTACCTTCCGCATCAACACCTCAGCAGACCTACAATAATCCATATAATATGCCATATGTGCAGAATACGGTGCCGTGTCAGCAAACGGTATATGCACAGCAGACACCGCAGCAGCAGTTTGTGCCAAAGGAAGTAAAACAGCGTGATAAAAAGATAAGCACGATAAATATTATGCTTATATTGGGCGCACTTTTTATCATTATATCAGGACTTATATTTGCAACGACTACATGGGATTTCCTTTCAAGCGGCGTGAGAGCGGTCGTTATCCTTTCTTTTGCAGTGGTGTTTTTCGGGATATCCGTATTTTCAGAGAAGAAACTGAAGCTTCCTAAGACAGGAATACTTTTTTATACGCTGGGAAGTGTTTTCTTGCCGATAACATTGATAGCGTCGGGCTATTTTAAAGTGTTCGGAGAATATCTTTCTCTTGAGGGAGATGGACGTTCTCTTTTGCTTGCGATAACGGCAGCCTTGCTTTCGGCGGTTTGCATTTTCGGAAGCTGTAATTATAAAAATAAAGCCTTTGCTTGGAGCGGACTTGTAAGCTTTTCCACGGCGGTAAGCTTTTTGAGCTGGCAGCTTACAAAGGATGTTGCCGTGTTTTCACTTGCCGTTTCGATATATAGCCTTGTCGCAGTTCTTTTGTGCGAGTTTGCTGCCAAAAAAGAGTCGGAGAGATTTTCTGCAATTATATCCCAGCTTAAAGCTTTTGCTATTATGAATACCTCCATACTTAGTATCTGCGGAATAGTTACGGTGTTTGGAGGAGATAATAAAGTCCTTGCGGTTATTTCCTGCATAATTTTTGCAGGCGGATATTTAAGGATAAGCCTTGATGAAAAAACTGCGGTCGGAGGTGCAGTTCCGTTTACGCTTTTTGCGGCGGTTGCCGTTTTCTGCGGACTTGCACCGGATGATGCTTCGGAAATTGCATGGGGCTTTGCGGCAGTATGCCTTGTTCCGTCCGTTCTTTCTCTTATGGGAATAATTCCTGAGAAAGTAAGAGATGTGTTTGATGTGATCTCAAAGATATGCACAGGATTTTCGCTGATATGGTGTATGTTCGTAGCTGTTTTGTCAGAGCCTGATATTATTACGCTTGTCGTATTTGCAATTTTTACGGCGGAGATATTGCTGATAGGCATTTTGCGCAGAAATACCAACAGTGGCAGAATGATGTACGGAATGTTTTCCGTAGCGTGTGTGATGCTTGCAGTCATGTCGTCAAAGCTTATTACCGCAGAAATGGAAGAAGCCGTTTACGGTACTTGCATTGTAGCTGTGGCAGTAGCGGCATTGCAGACGTTTTTTGTGTTTGTAACCAAGACTAAGCTTAGAACACATCTGTCGGATATTGTTTTTACGCTGACGGCAGTGATTCTGGAATTTGACCTTATGTTTAGCCTTGGCAACGGACATGAGCTGCTTATACTTGCGGCAAATTTCATTATTTGCGGTATTGTGCTTATGCCGTCATTCGGAAGCGTGACCGTGCTTGAAGAGGGTAAAGAGGATCGTTTTGTCGGAGTAAAAAGAATAATTTTTCCGATGATATCGCTTGTTATGGCAGCGCATATTTCGGCGGTAGTCGGCAGAATGTTCCCCGATGATGCGGCATTAGAGTTTGTAAAGCTTATCCCCGCAGCAATTGTAGCTGTTCCGACTGTACTTTATATTGCACTTGGCAGGAATAAGTCACTTAAGATAGCGTTGGGTGTTGTTTCGGAATTTATTTTGTTTGTGTACAGCATTATTATTGCGTTTAATGCGGATAATGCAAACGGAGTGTTTACAATGCTCTGGTTTATGAGCGCAGTGCTTGTTGTGAAGGGTATTGCCGATAATGGAAAGCTAAGCTTTGGTGCAGGTCTTGTTGCTGGATATTTTGCATTTGCCGAAACGGTAAGATATGCAGAGGAAGCAGTTCCCATTATGCTGCTTATTTGCGGTGCGTCGGCTGTGGGATATGTCATAAGCATGGCAATGCCGAATGAGAATATTTTTGTAAAGACAACGGATACTGTGTCAAGATATTGCCTTTTTGCAGCAAATATAATACATATCATAGAGCTTAATGAAAGAGGATTTTCTGCAGGAGAATGTGTGTTTGCGGTGCTGTTTATACTTATGACCGTGACGGCATTTTATAATGTGCGCTTTACCGTTCCTCTTGTGGTTACATTGTCCGCAGGATACGGCTTGGCTGTGGAACAGCTTGAATGGTATCTTTATGAAAATCATACCGGGGAAATAGGGTATGCAGTGCCGCTTATGCTTATTGTGTTGATCGTTTTAAGTATTGCGATGAGCTATATTCTGCATAGGAAAAAGTGCTTTGAAGCCAAGGGCAGGGAAGTAATGCTCGATGCGTTTGCGGTTGCACGCTTTTTCGGATTTTTGGTTTATGTTTCAAATACGAACAGTACCATGGAATTCTTTGTATGGTTCAGAGTATGGATATTGGGTGCTTGCGTGCTTAGCTTGTGGAGAACGGAAGGTAATTCTACGGTAAAACGTGTGATATTGTCACTTTCCGCACTTACACCCGTTATCGCATGGAATACACAGCCGTTTATTGAACTGCCCGAATTGTTTGCGACGGAGATAAATATGCTGCCCGTGATACTTTATTGCGTATTGCTCAGGTTTATATGGAAGAACAAGCTCAACATTATCGGAATAATTACATTTGTTGTTTATATAGTGCTGTATGTCATACTTTTTGCGGAAGCACTGGATTCGGGAAAGATAGCGGACGGTCTGTTTATTGTAATAAGCTCGCTTGCTATATTGGTGTTCTCATTCTGTATAAAGCAGAGGAAATGGTTTATACTTGGCATAGTAATTTTGCTGACAGCTACATTGTTTATGAGCAAAAACTTCTGGGCAAGCCTTGAATGGTGGGTATATCTGCTTGTGGCAGGACTTATACTTATAGCGATAGGCATGGCAAATGAAATAAAGAAACAGGCTGCAGCAAAGGGCGATAAGACCGAGTTTGAAAAGAAGCTTACAAGATTTATGTCTGAATGGACATGGTAAACAGGTGATATAAGAGGTATTGCGTTATGACAAGAAAAAGAATTTTGTATGCGGCGGCAATGTGTGCGGCACTGCTGTTGTCGGGATGTCAGAAGATCGATGATACCGTTCCAGCGGCTGTTACGATTGAGAAAATTGTTTCCTTGACGGAAGAAGAAACCATGGCGGCAACGGCTGAAACTGCGGTGCAAACTACGGCAGTTACGGAACCTCCTGAAAAATATGTGACCGTAAGCTTTGCGGCGACGGGTGATAATCTCATACATTCAAGCATATATAATCAGGCACACAAACGTTCCGAAACAGGCGGATATGATTTTGTATATGCTTATAGAAATGTGGAGGATTTGATATCGGAAGCGGATATTGCGATAATTAATCAGGAAACTCTTATATGCAACGATGAGTTTGAACCGTCTACATATCCCTGCTTTAATTCTCCGACGGAATTGGGAAACCATATGATAGATATCGGATTTGATGTGTTTACCATTGCAAATAACCATACTCTCGATAAGGGAGTAAAGGGTCTGAATGCCTGTCTTGATTATTGGGACGGCAAGGAAGATGTCGTAGTTGCAGGTGCGTACAGAAATGCCGAGGATAAGGCGGATATAAGAACAAAT
The DNA here is from genome assembly GCA_949299215.1 of uncultured Ruminococcus sp. Lineage (GTDB taxonomy): Bacteria > Bacillota > Clostridia > Oscillospirales > Ruminococcaceae > UMGS363. Next base: position 7,389 of record CASFZT010000006.1, on the reverse strand, counting down.
GAAGTAAACGGCGTGACCTTTTCCTATCTTTCGTATACGGAAAGTCTTAACGGTTTGTCATTGCCGTCCGATTCGGAAATGATAATAGGAAATGCAAATGATATAGATGGGATAATTGCCGATATAGGTGCGGCGAAAGAAATATCCGATATATGCGTGGTGTCATTGCATTGGGGTGTGGAAAATTCCGATGTTATTTCAGACCACCAAAGAGAATACACAAAACAGCTTGCCGATGCAGGAGCGGATATTATTATAGGAACCCATCCCCATGTGCTGCGTGATATTGAGGTAATTGAGAAATCGGACGGCTCACAGACGCTTTGCGCATATTCTCTGGGAAATTTCATATCCGCACAAAGTGTGGGTCAGAACCTGATAGGAGGAGTGCTGCAGTTTGACATTACATACCTGCTTTCCGAAGCAGGCAGAAAAGAAGCTCCCGAATTTTCAAATATAAAGCTTATCCCGATAGTGACGCATTATGATATGAACTATTCCAATGTGCGGCTATATAAATTTTCCGAATATACTGATGAGCTTGCACGGGCACACGGCGTCAGGGCGTACAGCACATTCAGCTATGATTATATTACGGAAGTGCTTAAAAAGAATATAAACAGCGAATATCTTGTTCTTCCCGAAATTGATGGAAATGCCGGGGAAACGGCGTAGCTGCGCCACTGCAACCAATAGTTGCGCAGCAATATCCTGCATATTTCAAAAATGCAAACAGTAGTTGGTTGAAAAAATGTAAGGTGTATGGTATATTTATTATGCAGAAAAAATGCTATCTTGTTTGATGACAAAACTATTTTGAAAGGAGTAGGATTTTACAAGATCCGGAGTATTTATGAATGTTGAAACAGCGAACAGACTTCAGATGCTTAGAAAAAAGAACGGCTATTCGCAGGAGGAATTGGCTGAAAAAATAGGTATATCACGACAGGCTGTGTCAAAATGGGAACGTGCGGAGGCATCTCCCGATACGGATAATCTTATTTTGCTTGCAAGACTTTACGGCGTAACGATAGATGAGCTTTTGAAAACGGACAGCTTGTATATATCGACGGGCGAGGGTATATCTCTGCACAAGGAGGATTATCTGCACAATAGATCCGACGATGAGAAAATATACCCGAACAGCAGACAAACGCCGATAAATGGCAATAATATGTCAGATGATGGGGAGATATATCCAAATCGCAGAACTGTTACGGTAAACAATAATAATATATCGGACGATGGAGAGATATATCCAAACCGCAGGCAGACGTTTGTAAATGACGGTGAAACGAATGACGGTGAGGTGTTTCCTAACGGCAGACAGATGTTTGTGATTGACAACGATCAAGATGATACGCCGAAAAGAGCAGATTATGTCGGCAATGCCTCTGAAATTCCCGAGAAAGAAGGAAGGACAGACAGTAACCGTAATACCGGAAATAGCGACAGCAATAATGTACGTAATGCTCAAAATTATAATTATGATAACGCAGATACCAATAAGACGGCATCTAAGGGAAATAACGTAAAATCAAAGCACAATGCAACACTGCTCGATAAGCTGTTTGTTTTGATCGTGCTGTTTGTTTTTGGCGTTTCAATATGGATAGGTCTTGCGGAAATAGGCTGGATTGTCTTTCTTGCCATTCCGATATATTATGTCGGTTCACATTATTATAAAGAATATGTATGCGGCAATATACCGATTGACGAGTTTTTCAGAAGAACGCTTAACGGAACATTCCCCGTGATAGTAACAGCAATGTTTTTTGGAGTGGGAATGATTTTCGGCGGCTGGAATGTTATATGGATAGTTTTTTTGACAATACCGATTTATTACGTTGCTTCAAAATATTATTATCATTATAGATGCGGAAAAATAGACGGTATAAAATTTCTGATAAAAACGCTTAACGGAACTGTTCCCGTTATTGTTACAATGGTATTTTTGACGTTTGGAATGCTTTTCGGTGTATGGTCGTTTTGGGGATTGTTTTTTATTATACCGGTTTATTATATAGTCAGCGACCATTTTACAAAAAAGTAATATTAGATGTTGACATAACGTATAATAGATGTTATAATATAAATAGAATTGAATATGCCTTATCAAGAGTGGTGGAGAAACTGGTTCTGTGAAGCCCGGCAACCTGACTGCCTTTGCGGTGGAGAAGGTGCTAAATCCTGCGGTGAAAATCCGAGAGATGAGGAATTTTATAAAAAATTCACGCTCGAAATGTGTAAGGTCATATTTTCGGGCGTTTTATTTTGCTGTGATTTATGCGAAAACGGCATATTTGATTTGAATAAGATGCGGCTGATTTCAGCTATGTTATGAAGGAGGAATTTGTATGGCAAAGAAATTATTTACTTCGGAATCCGTTACGGAAGGTCATCCCGATAAGATCTGCGACCAGATATCTGACGCAGTGCTGGACGCTATACTTGAAAAGGATCCGATGGGACGTGTTGCGTGCGAGACCTGTACAACTACGGGACTTGTGATGTGTATGGGAGAAATTACAACAAGCTGTTATGTAGATATCCCGAAAATTGTACGTCAGGTGGTTATAGATATCGGATATGACAGAGCAAAATATGGATTTGACGGACATACCTGTTCGGTGCTCCAGTCTATTGACGAGCAGTCTGCGGATATTGCACTTGGCGTTAATGAGGCACTTGAACATAAGCAGGGCGAAAAGAGCAACGATTTTATGACAGGCGCAGGAGATCAGGGAATGATGTTCGGTTATGCTTGTAATGAAACTCCCGAACTTATGCCGCTGCCTATCTCGCTTGCGCATAAGCTTGCGAAAAAGCTTGCCGAGGTAAGAAAGACAGGCGTTCTTCCGTATCTTCGTCCTGACGGAAAAACTCAGGTCACAGTAGAGTATGATGACGATAATAAGCCGGTTAGAGTTGATACGATAGTTGTTTCGACACAGCATGCGGCTGAAGTATCTCTTGAAAAGATACGTGAGGACATTATCGAAAAGGTTATAAAGCCTGTTGTTCCGGAGGAGCTTATCAAGGATACAAAGTATTATGTAAATCCGACAGGCAGATTTGTTATAGGCGGACCTCAGGGTGACAGTGGTCTTACTGGCAGAAAGATCATAGTTGATACGTATGGCGGATATGCACGTCACGGCGGCGGAGCTTTCAGCGGAAAGGACCCGACTAAGGTAGACAGAAGCGCAACATATGCGGCAAGATATATTGCCAAGAATATAGTTGCGGCAGGACTTGCAGACAGATGTGAGATTGAAATTGCATATGCTATCGGCGTGGCAGAGCCTGTTTCGGTGCTTGTAGATACATTCGGCACCGGTAAGGTTTCGGAGGACAAGCTTGCAGAGGCAGTAAATAAAGTGTTTGATCTAAGACCGGCGGCAATCATCAAGGACCTTGACCTGCGCAAGCCACAGTACAGAAAGCTTGCGGCATATGGACATATGGGCAGAGAAGAGCTTGGCGTTGCATGGGAAAAGACAGACAGAACGGAAGCTTTGCTTGAAGCTGTAAAGTAAGATGCGGTAAAGACCGGTGAAAAAATCATCGGTCTTTATTTTTTTATAAAAACCCCTTTATTTTTTATTCTGAAAAGTGTATAATAATACTTATATGATATTTGATAAGGGAGAATTAAAATGAATAAAAAGGAACTTGCTGAAATAAAGAAGAACTTTACCGATTCAAGCGGTCTGTTTACCTTGAACAGAGTGGCTGTTGTTTACATAGACCCGCAGAAAAACGTGCGCTGTAAGACAAATGACCTGTATAGCATTATTCCGGAGGAAAAGGGAAATGTGTATATGGAAACCTTGAGCAAGCTTTTCAGAGGCTCGCTCGGAAAGGGACTTATAGAATATTCCTTCCCGAATGAACAGTATGATGAGGGCGGAGCACAGAAGGAGCTTTATGCTGCGGTGAAATCAAAGCTTGGAGATGAGGAAAGCGTTGATAAGCTGATAGTTAGAATAGTTAATAACCTTGCTTATGAGGCTGCGTATACAATTATTCTCGGACATTGCTCGTATAGTATTGTTAAAAGAGATAAGAATGATGATGACCTCGACAGTGCGGCAGATGAATATAACTTTATATGTGCCGCAATATGTCCTGCCAATACAAGTGACGACGGATTGATGTTTGATAACGAAAGCAATACCATTCAGAAAAAGGCTAATACGGAGCTTATTATAAGCAAAGAACCTACGGACGGATTTTTCTATCCTGTTTTCAGTGACAGAGCACCTGACGTAAATCATGTTATGTATTATACCAAATCCCCGAAAAAGCCGAATATATCCTTTATAAATGATGTTCTCGGCTGTGAGTTTGTGATGTCCGCTCATGGAGAAAAAACAACGTTCCAGGCAGTGCTTAATGACGTTGTGGGCGATGAATTGAATTATACCGTTATAACGGCCGTCAATGATGAAATAAGAGAGCTTGTCACAAATTCCAAGAATGATACGGAACTGCCGTGTATTGATAAAAATAAGATGTACAATATTCTTGAAAGAGCAGGGGTAAGCAATGAAAAGCTTGAAGCATTGCCTGCCGTGTTTAAGGAAAAGGTCGGAGACGGTGTTCTGACTGCAACTAATCTTGTGGAGAATAAGACAAAGCTTGCAACACCGGAGATCACCGTTAGTATCAGTCAGAATGCAACGGATAAGGTGCGTACTACCGTTATGGACGGAAGAAGATGTCTTATTATCGATTTGGAAGACCCTGCGATTTCAATAAACGGAATTGATACACGAATTACGGGAAATAGTATATGATCCAAGCTGAAAGGAATTTGTTTTTATGAGTAATATAGCAAAGCGCAATAGAATAAAAGGCTTTGCCGCTTTGGGTGCGGTGGCTTTTGCGGCATTGTGGCTTGTGCTGTGGATGATTTTTCCTATGGAATTTTATTCCTTGTTTTTTGTGTCGACAGTGGGAAGCTACGCAGTGGTGATATTGACAAGCAGTGTACTTATATTGCCGTTTTGTTGGATACTTACTTTCGCAGCTTCGGCGGACATACCTTTTTGGCTTGATTATGTGCTGAACGTGATATTTATGACGGCAGTATTTTTTCTGTATTCCGCATTCAGATACAGTATGCCGTTTCTGATAGTAACAGCAGGGGTGCTGCATATATGCGGAATGGTATTTGTTGTAGGCAGAAGTGAGATATTTAAAAGTGGAAGAATAACCTTGAAAAGCAAAGAACAGCCGGTAGGCACGGGCGAGCTGATGATGAAAAAACAGCCCTTCAGAACGGTGCTGTGGGCTGTTGTGCATACGGTAGTTATTGATGTAGCGGTCGTGTTTTTGCTTTGGAACATGGCATATATATTTTACAACTGATCTATTTTGACTGCGATCGCCTGAAAACCGTTTTCTTCAAAACGATTGAGGAACGAGGTTTTGAGATACGGGGTGATTTCTTCTTTGTCATTCGGATCCATGAAATAGTAGCATGAGTTGTCATAACCGCAGAGAACAAGGGTGTGCGAGTTTCCGTACCAGGTGTATTCTTCACCGGTAGTGTCTATTATCCACGTTGACGGACTGCGGTAGTTAAAAGGCTTCATGTCAATTGATGCCCATACGATTATAGGAACACCGTTGTCGATAAGCTTTTCTATGTCGGCAGAGTTTAGTTGACTGTCAAGTGAGAGGGCAGTATATGTATCGTTGTTGTCGTAAAAGAAACGGTTCATTGCTTCTGCAAGAACATCGGAATTGCAGCCGTAGCCCCATTCGTAAGGATCGCCCGCAAAAACAAGACGTGGGTCCGGACCGTGCAAAACTTTGTCCTCATCATAGTAGAAATTATCGTCCCGGGGAAGATAGTTGTCGGTAAAATCAAAATGGTCTGTTTCAAACCCGAGATATTGCAGAAGTGCAGCGGCACAGACAGGCTCGCAGCCAACGGGAAGCTCAGGGTGTTGATTGATAACGGGAACGTCAATTACGATCTTTCCGAACATATTTATCGGCTTTTCATACCCTTCGGCAAGCTGCTCAACGGTGTAGCCGTTGTATGTCATGTGTGGATTTACATTAAGCCTGACATATTTGTCGCGTTCTTCAACACGTGCTTCAAAGACGGATTGTGTGTAAACATAGTCCGCTATTACAGAGGATACAGCAAGAGCTATTCCCAATACAAGAACAAGTATTTTGTTTTGCATAAGCATCCTCCTTAATAAAATTTTACGGAATTTGATAACATATTATTTGCCGTCATATTCCGACACTTTGTATTATATCACAATAATTTTATTTTTGCAATCGGAAGAAAGGAATGGTATATTATGTCAAATACTATGACAGGACTTGTGCTTGAAGGCGGTACGTTCAGAGGGATATTTTCAGCAGGGATAATGGACGCTTTTATTGAAGAGGGCGTGGAATTTCCTTATGTTATAGGCGTTTCTGCGGGAATATCCAACGGCGTGTCGTTTGTTTCAAAGCAGTTCGGAAGAAATATTGATATTCTTGAAAATTTTAGAAATGATAAGCGGTATTTGGGTATGAACAATTTCCTGCGTAATAAAAGTGTGTTTGGCTTGGATTTTGTCTTCGGCGATATTCCGCATGAGCTGATACCGTTTGATTATGATACATATAAAAAGTATAAGGGAAAGGTAAGGATAGGCGTTACAAATGCCGTTACCGGAAAATCAGAGTTTTTGGACGGTATGCAGGATACATATGATTTTGATGCGCTTAGAGCTACCTGTGCGATACCCGGCGCTTTTCCGGCTATTGAAGTAAATGGCGAAAAGTATTATGACGGTGGTCTGGCTTGCCCGATAGCTGTGGCTAAGGCGATCAAGGACGGATGCTCAAAGAATGTTATTATACTTACACAACCCAAGGGATTTGTAAAAAAATGCGGCAAGGGAAATGTGATGGTGAGTCAGATGATTAAGCGTAAGTATCCGGAAATAGAAAAACTGCTGCTTGTACGTCATAAAATATATAATAAGCAGGTACATTTTTGCGAGGAGCTTGAACGCAGAGGCAAGGCATTTATTTTCAGACCTGAATATGCACTTGAAAGCTTTGAAAAGGATACTGCGGTACTGCGTTCGACCTGGAAGCATGGATATGATATGGCGAAATTACGTATGGACGAAGTAAAGGCGTTTATCGGACAGGAATATCATATGTATGACGAGTGAATTCCATATAACTTAGGCAAGATGTCCTCCGCCTCTAAGGCGGCGGGTTCCATATTCAGTTTCAATAAAAACAGACTGCCGAATCTTGTCGGGTATGAATTTTAAACTGTGTAAATGCATTTTTTCTTAAAGTTTTGACGATAATATAATTGCAGCCAAACAAGGCAACGCTGAGGAGCGACCCGAC
>CASFZT010000005.1 GCA_949299215.1 uncultured Ruminococcus sp. | reverse complement strand
CATTTGTTCATAGGAATACCTATGTACTTTCACTTTCAAAGCACATAGGTATTACGTCATTGTAATTCAATAAGGGGCTTGCCCCGTCATTCAACGCGGCAAGCCGCAGCGAAGCTGCGTTGAAGTTTCAGTTGGGGATTGAACCCCAACTGAAACTGAATATGGAACCCGCCGCCTTAGAGGCAAGGAACATCTTGCCTAAGTTATATTTTATTTCATATGCTTCAACAAAATCATTTTAATTCTTAAGACTATGCAAAGGTGCAGGTATCTGTCCGCCTCTGCTTATAAATTTACTTGGTGAATACTTGTTGATGCTCATTACGGGACCCTTTCCGAAAAGTCCGCCCCAATCAAGGAAATCGCCTTCTTTCATTCCGATTGCCGGAATAACTCTTACGGCTGTTGTTTTGCTGTTTACCATTCCTATTGCAGCTTCATCTGCAATAAGTGCGGAAATAACATCATCCGGAGTATCTCCCGGAATAACTATCATATCAAGACCTACCGAGCATACAGCCGTCATTGCTTCAAGCTTTTCTATGGAAAGAGAACCTCTTACCGCCGCATCTATCATACCGGCATCTTCCGAAACGGGGATGAACGCACCGGAAAGTCCTCCTATTCTTGAGCAAGCCATTACGCCGCCTTTCTTTACTGCGTCATTAAGAAGCGCAAGCGTTGCCGTTGTTCCGCAGGCACCGCAGCTTTCAAGACCTATCTCCTCCAAAATATGCGCCACGCTGTCGCCGACCGCAGGTGTAGGTGCAAGTGAAAGATCGACTATTCCGAACGGAACGCCCAGTCTTTCCGATGCCGTAACGCCGACAAGCTGACCGACTCTTGTTATCTTATATGCAGTTTTCTTTATAATATCGGATATCTGTGTAATATCCGCATCGGGATATTTTGAAAGTGCCGATCTTACAACACCGGGTCCGGAAACGCCTACATTGATGATACAATCAGGTTCGCCCACACCATGGAAAGCGCCTGCCATAAACGGATTATCCTCAACGGCATTGCAGAAAATAACCAGCTTGGCTGCGCCGAAGCATTTATCATCAACGGTTTTTTCCGCACATTCCTTAACTATCTTACCCATCATTGCACAAGCGTCAAGATTGATACCCGTCTTTGTAGAACCGACATTTACGGAAGAACACACGCAGGTAGTAGAAGCAAGCGCTTCAGGTATCGAACGGATAAGTCTTTCGTCACCTGCGGAAAATCCTTTCTGAACAAGTGCGGAATATCCGCCGATAAGGTTTACTCCGACAGCCTTTGCAGCTTTTTCCATAGTAAGCGCAAACTTAACCGGACTTGCATTGCACGCTGCAGATACAATTGCGATAGGCGTGACCGAAAGGCGTTTGTTTATGATCGGAATACCGTATTCCTTTTCTATCTTCTCGCCGACGCCCACAAGATTTTCGGCGCAGCGTGTGATCTTGTCATACACCTTTTCACAGGCAGCATCGATATCGCTGTCTATGCAATCCAAAAGCGAAACGCCCATCGTGATCGTTCGTATATCAAGACATTCGTCCTGTATCATCTTTATGGTTTCAAGTATATCATGTACATTAAGCATAAAAAACTCCCGATAATTTCTAATAAATAGCCTGCCTTATTCCATTTCGTCAATATCGTCCGTCAATTCATCATATTCTGTGCATGGTATTGAATATTTCCTCATGCATAGTATGTATTTTAAGGGAAAGCTCATCTCCGAGAAGTGTCATTCTGTCTGCAAGCTCCGTAAAATCCTTATTCAGCCGTGAGATATCCACAAGCATTATCATAGCGAACATATCCTGCAGAACGCTCTGTGTTACCTCAATAACATTTGCATTATACTCTGCGCAAATACCGCTCACCTTTGCAAGAATACCTACGGTATCTTTTCCTATAACAGTAATAACCGCCCTCATAAAAACCTCCGATTTTGATATACCTATTTAATATATGCTCCTATGATAACACATTTAAACAAAAATTAAAATGCAAAAATCCAACAAATTTGTTTGTTTTTTTCTCTGAATATATGTTACTTTTTTAGAAAATATGCTATAATATATATCAGATACAAAACGCTGTAAAAATTTGCAATATATAATTTAACATGGAAAGGATGCATAAAAATGAAGCTTGTCGACTGCCACACGCATACACAATTTTCCGTTGATTCAGCGGCGAATATCACGCAGATGATCGAAAAAGCGATATCCCTGGGACTTGCGGCATATGCCGTAACCGACCACTGCGAATGTAACCGCTGGTATCCCGAAAGCCACTATGAGGACACGCACTTTTACAGATTTTTTAATTTCGGTGATAATTTTGAAAAATCCGTTTCCGCCGTTACATCGCTTAAAGAAAAATACAAGGACAAGCTTAATCTCATCTGCGGAGTTGAAATGGGACAGGCTTTGCAGGATATCGAAATTGCACAAAAGATCGTTTCGGACAAGCGTCTTGATTTTGTTATCGGCTCTTTGCACCAAGTAACAAACAATGAGGATTTTGCATTTATAGATTACAATTCCTATACCGCAGAAAGCATATACGAGCTTCTCGAACAATATTTCAGGGAAGTTTACGATATGATCGTCTGGGGCAAATTTGACGAACTCGGACATCTTACCTAAACTCTTCGCTACATAAAAGGGAGTTTCGGATTTGACGCCGACATAAGCCGTTTTGATGACATCATATCCGAAAGCTTCAAGGCTCTCATATCCAATGGAAAGGGTATTGAAATAAATACGTCGGGCTTGCGTCAGGCATACGGCGACACCTTTCCATCGCTCAGATATGTCCGTCTTTTCCGTGAGCTCGGCGGTGAGATAATTTCCATAGGCTCGGACGCTCACACCGTTGAAGAACTCGGAAAAGGTATAAATCAGGGCGCTGATATCGCAAAACAGGCAGGTTTTGACTACATCTGCTTTTTTCGTGAAAGAAAACCGGAGTTCATAAAAATATAAGGCAATACCGCACAGAGCTCGTGCGGAAGATACGAAGTCAGATTTTTTTGGCAGATCGTGCAAAAATTTTCAGGCATACTATTATATGTCAAGAAATTTTTGTGCGGTATTGCCTTAAGGTCACCTTACAGTATTGCCATAAAAATGTGCATTATATTTGAAATTACAGATAATCAGAACGTTTATTCGTAAATATAGCTATGGACAATCGTAAATTTTTGATGTATAATAAATAAAAACGATTGGGAGGATAGGTTTGAAAATAAGTTTTCAAACTGCGGTTTTGTGTTTTTTCGCAAAACCGCCCAAACATCGAGAGAGGAGGACACATGCTTCGGATGAAGCATGGTCATATATATGGATACAATTATCAACCTTCTTAAACAGAACGCCAGACTCTCCTGCAAGGAGCTTGCCGCAATGACAGGCACAAGCGAAGCCGAGGTAGAGAAAAAAATCAGGGAATATGAACAGACAGGCGTTATAAAAGGCTATTCTGCCATCCTGAATGACGATCTTGCCGACAAGGACAGAGTTACCGCATTCATTGAAGTAAAGGTCACTCCAAAGGCTGACTGCGGCTTTGATGACATAGCCAAAACAATAATGATGTATGACGAAGTTGAAAGCCTCACACTTATGTCGGGTGCTTTTGACCTTGCCGTTACCATAAGCGGCACAAATTACAAGGAAATTGCTCTTTTCGTGGCACAAAGACTTTCAACCATTGACGGAGTAATTTCCACTTCCACACACTTTTTCCTCAAGCGCTACAAAGAAAAGGGTATTTTTATAGATGATGAGGAAACAGACGAAAGGAGCTTCGTTTCCCCATGATAGACTATGAGAAGATACTTTCCGACAAATGCAAGGAAATAAAACCGTCCGGTATAAGAAAATTCTTTGACATTGCTTCGACTATGGATGGTGTTATTTCTCTCGGTGTCGGTGAGCCGGATTTCCCTACTCCGTGGGCAATACGCAAAGCGGCAATAACAACGCTTGAAAAGGGGAAGACCATATACACCGCAAATTCCGGACTTCTTCAGCTGAGAAAGTCCATCTCAAAATATCTCAAAAGCAGAATAAACACCGAATACTGTCCCGAAAATGAAATAGTCGTTACGGTAGGCGGTTCGGAAGCCATTGACCTTGGCATAAGAGCGCTTGTAAACCCCGGTGACGAGGTTCTCGTCGTTGAGCCGAGCTTTGTATGCTACAAGCCTATAATCGAGCTTATGCACGGTATCCCCGTTATAATCGAAACAAAGATAGAAGATCAATTTCGTCTTACCGCCGATGCTCTCAAAAGCAAGATAACAGATAAAACAAAGCTGCTTATCCTGCCTTTTCCGAACAATCCTACGGGTGCGGTCATGAAAAAAGCCGACCTTGAAGCAGTAGCCGAAGTTCTCCGAGGTACGGACATTATGGTATTATCGGACGAAATATATTCCGAGCTTACATATGACGGACGTCACGTTTCCATAGCGCAGATAGACGGTATGAAGGAACGCACTCTCCTTGTAAACGGCTTTTCAAAGGCTTATGCCATGACCGGCTGGAGAATGGGTTACATTGCAGGACCTGCGCCTGTCATAAGCCAGATACTCAAGATACATCAATTTGCGATAATGTGTTCCCCTACAATCTCACAGTATGCCGCAATAGAGGCTATTGAAAGCTGTGACGGCGAGATCGTAAAAATGACAAATGAATACAACATACGCCGCAGATGGATAGTAAACGCATTTAACGAGCTGGGACTGGAGTGTTTTGAACCTATGGGCGCATTCTATGTTTTCCCGAGCATAAAATCCACCGGCATGACAAGTAAGCAGTTCTGCGAGGACCTGCTCTACAAGCACAAAGTCGCTGTTGTTCCGGGTGACGCTTTCGGCGAATGCGGCGAAGGACATATCCGTGTTTCTTATGCATATTCCCTCAAGCACCTTATGGACGCTGTTGAAAGAATACGAGAATATCTTGAAGAGATTCGCTGACGGAGGTTTTTCCGAATGGACACGATTAATATTTCCGCACACGCAAAAATAAATCTTGCATTACAGATAACCGGCAGACGTGACGACGGTTATCATAATTTAAAAACCGTCATGCAGAGTATATCTCTTGCAGACACAGTCACCATAAAAAGAAATAATTCTGACTTTATTTCCGTTAGCTGTTCGGATACATCCATTCCGAGCGGCGGCGGAAATATTGCTTGCAAGGCGGCAAAAGCTTTTTTTGAAGCGGCAGGTATATCACATACAGGGACTGAAATAGAAATCGACAAGCACATCCCTCATCAGGCGGGACTTGGAGGGGGAAGTGCGGACGCTGCTGCCGTGATTTACGGTCTAAACATTCTTTGCAGTACAAATTTTGCGGTCGAAAGACTTTGTGAGATCGGAGTTTCCATCGGTGCGGACATACCGTTCTGTCTTGTCGGAGGCACAGCGCTGTGTGAAGGCATTGGCGAAAAAATAACACCGATGCCGCTTATTCCCGACTGTCACATCGTAATAGCAAAAGGCAGCGAGGGTATCTCAACAAAAGACGCATATTCACGTATTGACGCCCTCGGAAAACTTCCCGAATATGATTTTGACGTATCCGGCTTTTCCACAGACATCATTACCGTTTCCAAAGCCTGCTCCAACATATTTGAACGTGCGGCGAATATACCGGAAATTATCAAGATAAAAAATATCATGCTGCAAAACGGCGCTCTTACAAGTATCATGACAGGCAGTGGCTCGGCTGTTTTCGGCATTTTTACGGACAAAATGCTTTCCGTATCATGTGCGCAAATATTGTCGGACAACGGATTTTTCTCCAACATTTCAAAACCTGTCAATGCCGGCGTCAAAATTGTATAATATAGACATAAAATTTTTGTCAATTTGGAAGAAGTATAAAAAAAGGAAAATTCTCTTGTAATTACATCTGGTATATGGTAAAATAATATAAGTGTGTAATGTCGGTAAACGTTTTAGTATGTATTTATTGCTGCTATAAACATATTTGAGGTTTATCATAAAAAGTAATTATTTCATATAATACTTGCAAATATTCAATAAGGGGCTTGCCCCGTCATTCAACGCAGCAAGCCGCAGCGAAGCTGCGATGAAGTTTCAGTTGGGGATTTAACCCCAACTGAAACTGAATATGGAATCCGCCGCCTTAGAGGCGGGGGACATCTTGCCTAAGTTATATGATGAAAGGACGGTCTTTGCAAAATGGGGTCTAATATTATTCTGTACGGTCCGCCGGGCACCGGTAAAACTTACAACACTGTTGCTTATGCAATGTCTATCATCTATGGCAGACCTATAAGAGAAGTCATGAAGGACGATTACAACGATCTTCTTGAAAAATATCACGCTCTTCGTACTCTCTACGGACAGATCGAATTTACTACATTCCACCAGTCATTCGGCTATGAAGAATTTGTTGAGGGTATTAAGCCTGTATTTATCCAGGTAATGAACGAAAAGGGTGAACGTTCACGTAAGGAAGAAATGATATACCGTGTAAGCCAGGGCGTTTTCAAACGTTTCTGTGATGAAGCCGCTAAAAACCCGGGTGAAAAATACGTATTTATCATAGACGAAATAAACCGTGGTAATGTTTCAAAGATATTCGGTGAAATGATCACCATTATCGAACCTACAAAGCGTATCGGACAAGCAGAAGAAGCTACCGTTAAGCTTGCCTATTCTCAGGAAGCGTTCGGCGTTCCGGACAATGTTTACATACTTGGCACCATGAACACCGCAGACCGTTCCATCGCCATGCTTGACTCCGCTTTAAGACGTCGTTTTGACTTTGTTGAAATGATGCCTAACCCCGACCTGCTTGCAGGTGTTGTTGTTGAAGGCATTGATATTCGTCAGCTTATGATAAAGATAAACAAGCGAATCGAAATTCTCTGCGACCGTGACCACACCATCGGCCACGCTTACTTTATGGCTTTGCGTTCAAGACCCACACTTGCGGTACTTGCGCATATATTCAAAAATTCCATCATTCCTCTTTTACAGGAATATTTCTATGACGATTATGAAAAAATCCGTCTTGTTCTCGGTGATTCCAACAAGGAGGACAACGAGCAGTTCGTTCGTTCAAGCGCTGTTGACTACACTCAGATATTCGGTGCAAAGGCTGAACTTTATCTTGAAAATGACAAGGTATACACCATCAACAACGCCGCTTTCGGAAATGTTAACGCATACCTTAAGATTTAAGGACTTTTGCATATGAAAAAATTCAAACGCTTTGTTATAACCGATGCCGATTGCTTTATCAAAGGCACGGAATCAGATGATTCGCATATCATTCCCATGAATGAAATTAATTTCAGCCGTCTGGAGGACTTTACGGAAAGCAACATCTTCCCCGTAATGAAAAAAATTATCCTCCCGGACGGTCAGAATGCTCTCAAACCTGCAAGATATGCAGGCATCATCACTCTTAAAGACGGTACGCAGATCGAGCTTATGCCTCAGATATGTGCCGATTCAGAAGAAAATGCGATAGTTTCAAAAAAGACTCTGCTATATATGCTGGAATCAATGGTTGAGATTCCGGTACGTCATGTAGACGAACTGTATTTCAAAAAAGAACAGCTTAATATATTCGAAATATGCGTAAGAATGTTCACGGACGAGGTTCTCAACGTTGTAAGAAACGGTCTGAAGCAAACCTACGTTCCCTATCGAGGAAACGAGATGTTCGTAAAAGGCAAGACGCTCTACTCCGAGCACGCCAAGAAAAATTTTGCGCACAAGGAAAAATTCTTTGTTGAGTATGACGTTTTCAGCATAAACCGTGCAGAAAACCGCCTTATAAAAACCACACTTGCAAGGCTTAATAAGCTTTCCACAAACACGCTCAACAAAAAGAAGATAAATATGCTTCTCATGGCATTGGACGGTGTTGATTTTTCCACAAATATACTTCGTGACTTAAAAGCAAGCATTGAAGACCGCAGCATGAGTAAATATTTCAACGCCATGAAATGGTGCAGATTATTCCTGCTCAACAAGGGTACTACCACTTTCTTTGCCGGCGGAAAGGTCGCATATGCCATGCTTTTCCCCATTGACAAGCTGTTCTGCGGCTGCTTTGCATCAAGCCTGCGCCGCCAGCTTAACCGTGAAAATTATTACTTCATGACCCCTGAAAAAATCACAAATTCTCTTTCAAACACATCGCTTGATCTCAACATGGAGCCTGTTTCAAACTTCTTTATCAAAAACAAAACGGACGACTCCATAATAAACATAGTCTTTAAATTCAAGGACTTTACCACCTGCCGAGGCTATGACGATGACAACTGCGTTGTTGTTTTTCCGGTAACGGAAGTTCTCAACCGCTCGGTCGACAACATAAAAAAGAATATGTATCTTATCGACCTGAACGACATTGACAACAGCGTTTCCGTTCTCACCGAAACATATTTCGTATAAGCAAATACCGCCTGACCTGCATATTTACAAGTCGGGCGGTTTTTTTATTTCTTTTTATCGGGCGATATATGCATCACTATCTCATTATCGGAAACATAGCTGGAATTTATGTCAATGGTATATTTCATATACAAATTTCCGCCGTTTTCATCAAGCTCGTTTACAATTGCGTGTGTAAAAATACCCACCATAAGCTCTCCATACGGTGTTCCGTAATGACAATGCTGCTTTTTATCCACGTCCATAATAAGGTTGGATACGGCATTTCCGCCTGTTCTGCATATAGACGCTTCCTTATTTCCCTTACAGGTAACAATAGTCGTAGCGCCTGCAAAACCGGTAACCTCAGACTCATCATATGTTATCTGAAAGCTGCCGTCTTTAAGTGCCTTGTATTTTGCCTGAGTAATAAGCTCGGTCGAATTTTCATTGCCATCCACCGACTGTATGCTTCTCAAGGTAAGCAAAACGTCACTATTCATTTTTCTCACTCACATCTTTCTTTTTTAAACTTCCCATATACGTCATAATGTCTTACTCTGCCGCAAGCTCATCCATACTCACTCTTGTAACCAAGCCGTTCAGCTTTCCGCCACAGAACGATTCTGCATTTTCAGCAAACATTTCTGCGCTGTCGGTACAATAATACTCATTTACACCCTGCTCGCTGCGCTCTGCCAGCATTTCCCTTGCTGTCAAAAAAGCACAGACATACTTTGCTGTTTCACTTCCCGACGAAATAAGCTCAACTCCGCTCCCCATATATTCTTTTATAGCGTCAATTAATATCGGATAATGTGTACAGCCGAGTATAAGCGTATCAACACCCTCTTTTTTGACAGGTTCGAGATATCTCTCCACAACAAGCTTTGTTACAGGGTCGTCCTTTCCTATAAAGCCGTTCTCAACCAACGGCACAAAAAGCGGACAGGACTTTCCCACAATATTTACATCGGAGCGTATACTGCGTATTGCTTTTCCGTATGCTCCCGATTTTATCGTTGCGTTTGTTCCTATAACGCCTATCTTTCCATTCTTTGTCTTTGCGCAAGCCGCCTGCACCGTAGGAAGCAACACGCCCGTAAACGGAATATCTGCATCGGAAGTTTTGCTCGTACCGAGCACGGACGATACCGTACCGCAGGCTGCAATTATCATCTTTATATTATGTTTCTTTATAAACTTAATATCCTGTTCGGCATATTTAATTATCGTTTCCTTACCTCTCGTACCGTAAGGTATTCTTGCCGTATCTCCGAAATATATTATGTTTTCGTTCGGCATAAGATGATTCAATTCCTTTACGCAGGTAAGTCCGCCCATTCCGGAATCAAACACACCTATTGCTGCATCATTCATATAATGTTTCCTTTCACGCTTATTTAATATCTGCTCAACAACCGTTAACGGCGGCAAAAGCAGATGTCAATCAGGTAATACGGCACAAATCAAAGATTTGTGCCGCTAAAAGCCCTGCAAAGCAGGGCTTTTAGCCAATAACTGCCCTTCAGACAGTTATTGAGTATGCACTGTTTATTCGTCGTCAAGGCAAAGCGAGATAAGTCTGTCAAGAAGCTCGGGCTGGGATATTCCCATATTTTCCATAAGCTTCGGATACATACTTATCGGTGTAAATCCCGGCAGCGTATTCAGCTCATTAAGAATAACGGTACCGTCATCCTTAAGGAAGAAATCCACTCTTGAAAGTCCCTTGCAGCCCATGATCTCAAACGCCTTTACTGCAGTTTCTCTTATCTCCCTCGATGACTGTGTGGGAATATCGGCAGGTATTGAAAGTCCCGACGTACCCAATATATACTTTGCGTCATAATCATAAAAATCATTGCATGACATAATCTCGCCAACTTCCGACGCAAACACATTCTTGTTTCCGAAAACGGCACACTCAAGCTCCCTGCCCTTTATGTACTCCTCGACAATAACCTTGCTGTCATGTGCAAACGCCAGTTTTACAGCGTCCTTCAAGTCCTCATAGTTCTCCGCCTTGTTTACGCCTACCGACGAGCCGCTGTTTGCAGGCTTTACAAAAAGAGGATAGCCAAGCTCTGCGGCAATATCCTCACACACCTCTTCAAGTCTGCCCAAATCCTTATGATAAACAGACCTCCAGCGTGCCATAGTAATACCATTTGCCTGCAAAATAGTATGAGCAAACTCCTTATCCATACAATTTGCGGAAGCGGAGCAGCCGCAGCCGACATAAGGTATACCGGACATATCAAGAAGTCCCTGAATACGTCCGTCCTCTCCGTTATGTCCGTGAAGTGCGGGGAACACGACATCTATCTTTGTAACGGAATACTCTCCGTTTTCAATTTTAACTATTCCCTTATACATAGGGTCGGGCATAATAACAGCCGGAACGCAATCCGGATGTGAATCCCACTTTCCCGATGAAATAAGGCTTATATCACCAGGATAAAAAAGCCACCTTCCCTTTTTGGTGATTCCAATAGGAATTACCTCATATTTATCAGCAGGGATAGCATTAATTATATTTGTTGCCGAAATAAGCGATATCTCATGCTCATTGGACACGCCGCCGAAAATAACCGCAACCTTTATTTTAGACATTTAAATTCCTCCGATACGAAAATTCCCCCTGCGCTGCGGCAGAAAAGACTCCGAAAAATACATATAATAATTATATCACAAAAGTTCTTCCTCTGCAATACCTAATACAAATAATATATTTTTTTACACTATATTGATATAGTCCGCCGCCGAATAACCCGTAATTCCGTTATAATTTACAACATACCAGTTTCCCGTCTGTCCGAGCACCGCCACATCAGCTTTATTCGGAATAACGCCAAGCACCTGTGCATTTACGGACGGGTAGCTTCTTATATTCAGATTTGAGCCGTCGGTTGCAACAACGCCATTTCTTGCAGGCGTTGCCTCAACAAACGGTATGCCGAAATAATCGCAAAGCGCCTGCACTAGATTCCTTGCAATAGCGTCCGTATTGCTTTTTATCCATTCTGCGTCGTTATAATTATCGTGATATCCCAGTTCTGCAAGAATGGATACAGCTCTTGTCTGTGTTATCTCACCGAGTGATGTTGTCGGCAGTATATTCACCTTTTCGGGATTCGGGTATATATTTTTCAGATTATTTGCGGTTATCGTTGCAAGTCTTTCGCTCTGTGCGGAATACGGCGAATAGTATATATCTATTCCCGTAAGCTTTCCTGCGAACTGACCTCCTCCGGCGTTCGAATGAAGTGCAAGATGCACGTCATAATAATCGGAATTTGAGTCTGCAATTGCTCCCTGCACGCCTCTGCTCGGATCATTTCTAACATATGTAATGCCTGACGATCTCAGATACGGCTCCATTGCATCTGCTATAAGATTCATCTGCAATTCTTCATTTCCGCCGTTTATATACGGATTCCACTCCTGTGTGGACGGGCTTAAAAATACTTTTGGCATATAAAAATACTCCGTTTCTCCGCCTGTGCGGTTTTTGTATAATTATATGCAGTGTTCTATTAAAAATTGCATACAAACACAAAAGAACCGGCTTATACTCAAAGCCGGTTCTGATAATTTATGTGCTATATCTTAAACGATCACACGGTTTCTTCCGCTTTCTTTTGCGGTATAAAGCTTTTCATCGGCGTCTTTGATATTATCCTCAATAGATTTCAAGGGGTCTATCTGACCTACGCCAAAGCTCATTGTTAATTTTATTTTAAGCTCCTCAAACTCGCACACGGACTCCATTACAGTTTTTCGCAGTCTTTCTGCGGTTTCAGCAGCCTGTCTTGCATCGGTATTAGGCAGCACTACGATAAATTCCTCGCCGCCCCATCTGTACACTCCGTCACACACACGGCAATTGCACAAAAACATCTCCGCTATGTGCTTTAACACGGCATCACCTGCATTATGTCCATATGTATCATTTACTTTCTTGAAGAAATCTATATCACATATAAACAGCGAAACATTCCGTGGATTTTCCATATCTTTCAGCAGCTTGGAATAGGTATTGGCATAGTCGCTGTAAAAACCCATTCGGTTTTTAATTCCGGTAAGTCTGTCATGCATTGAATCAGCTAAGAATATTTCCGATTCAAGCGTTATTCCGCATATAAATGAAGCAAGCGAAAGTCTTTTCACGTCTTCTTCTATATCAAATTTGCCGTCATTTCCTATTTTATTTATTGCCTGATATGCTCCTATTACCTCACCTTTGCAATTTGACACAGGCATAACAAGTATTGATTTTGTGACATAACCCGTTCTCTTATCAACGTCTGAATTGAAATTAGGGTGTGTATACGGGTCATTGGTAATTATCGGATTGCCCTCTTTTACTGCCATTCCGACAAGTCCCGTATCATCGGGTATGGTTATTCTTCCCGTTCCCACAGCCGCTGCCGTCCACAGTTGATGATTGCGTTTATCCCACTTCCAGAAGCTTGCTCTGTCTGCATTCACAAGCTTTTTGCCCAAATCTGTAAGAAGTCTGAAAATCTTAAAATGTCTTGCTGATATATCACCGTCATTTCCGTGCATTTCATCATACAATCCCTGTGTTATTTCAAAGATCTCTTCAAGAAGCACATCCGATTTTATCTGATCCATTATGTGTTCTCCTCTCTCGACATTTTAGACGGTTTTGCAAAGCAGAATTTCGGACCTCGTTCCGAAAAGCACAAAACTCTTAGTTTGAAAGCTTGTTTTACTTTATTAATTCAAATTATATCATCTTACCGACAAAAAGTAAATAGTTTTTCAAAAAATTGATGACAAATCATAATATGTGTGTTATAATATAAATACAAAATACATTAAGAGGTATTTTAACATGAAAAAACATATACGCATTATTGAACCGGCTTTTATTTTCCTGCTGGCATTCATTTTTTCATTTTACAATATTGCAGGCTCGTTCAACAGTATACTCCAGGATATGATATATCAGATGCCGAGAGGCATCAACAACAAGATCAAGATAATCGGCATAGACAACACCTCGCTTACCGAACTCGGTCCTTTCGGAACATGGTCAAGAAGTACATATGCAGATATTATAAACGCTCTGGGCGATTATCCTGCTGTAATCACTCTTGATATAATGCTTTTTGGCTCTATGGATGAGGAGGGTGACGCTGCGCTGCGTGAAGCCTGTTCAAATAACGGTCATGTTATTTCCGGGTCATACATAAATTACTCTACCTCATACGGATATGATGAAAACGGCGATCCGTACATAAACTTCTTCAATATCGAAAGCATCGAACAGCCATACATATCCGATATCTGTTCAACAGGCTTTGTAAACTCCTCTGCCGATGCCGACGGCACAGTACGAACCGCATATCTCACACAGGCTTATGAAAATAACATATACCCAAGCCTTGCACTTGGCACATATCAGCTTTACTGTGAAAGAACAAATACCGTTCCCAACACCCCCTCTCTTGACAGCAGCGGCAGAATGTGGATAAACTATGCAGGCAATCCTTACGAATACGAAGAAATACCTTTTTCCAAGGTTTTAAACGGTGAGGTCGATCCAAGGATTTTCAAGGACTGTATCGTGCTTATCGGTGCTTATGCCTCCGGTCTTCAGGATCAATTCACCGTTCCGAACAGCGCCGATCAGATGTACGGTGTGGAAATACACGCAAACATAATCCAATGTTTGATAGACGGAATATATCCCGTTCCCGCAAACAACATTATATATTCGCTTTCCTGTGCTGCCATATCTGCCGGGATATATCTTATCCTGCAAAGGCTTAAACTCAGCTATGCTACTGTTTTTACGATCGGAGCAATACTGCTCTACGTTTTGGGCGCAGCTATGATAAACAAACTCGGATTCATAATCCCCGTACTCTACACTCCGCTGTTTATTCTTGCAGCATACTTCATAAGCTTCGGCAAAAAATATGTGGAGGAGCGTCTTGAAAAACGAAAGATCACAAAAGCATTCAAGAAATACGTTGCTCCGCAGGTCGTTGACGAAATTGCCAAAAGCGGCAGCTATCAGATAAAGCTTGGCGGTGAAAACAGACACATTGCCGTACTTTTCGTAGACATAAGAGGCTTTACGCCGTTATCCGAAAGTCTTGCGCCGGAACAGGTAGTTGATATTCTCAACAGCTATCTTGATCTTACTACAAATGCCATATTCAACAACGGCGGCACTCTTGATAAATTTATAGGCGATGCGACCATGGCAATATTCAATGCTCCATTCGACCTTGACGACTATGTATTCAAAGCTGTCAAGACTGCATATGACATTGTACAGGGCGGAAATGCAATTGAAAGCAAATTCCTTGAAAAATACGGCAAATCTGTTGCATTCGGTGTAGGTGTAAACTGCGGAAATGCCGTTGTGGGAAATATTGGCTGCAATTTCCGTATGGACTATACCGCCATAGGCGACACGGTAAACACAGCAGCACGTCTTGAATCAAACGCCAAACGAGGACAAGTCCTTATAAGTGAAGAAGTCTATCTTAAAGTCAAGGACAGAATAGAAGCTGAACCCATAGGAGAGATCCCTCTTAAGGGAAAATCCAAAAACTGCTTTGTATACTCCCTTATAAATATAAAAAATGAAAATAACTGTGAGGTGCAGGAAAATGAAAAAACTTCTGATAATACCGCATCTTAAAAACATTGATGAATGCTTGCAGCTTGCAAAGGAGCATGATCTCGGCTTTGAATTCAATGATTTTTATCACCCCGAAATGCTTGATAACTTTGACAAACTTACAAGAACAGCAAAAAAATACAAAACACACGGTCTGCCCGACTACTGCACATCTCACGGTGACTTCTTTGATGTACTGCCATTCAGCGAGGACAAATACGTCCGTGAAATTGCGGAAATGCGTGTGCGTCAGAGCATAAATGCCGCACGTCTTTTGAATGTGAAAGCAGTCATCTTCCACACAAACTACAATCCGTTCTTTACGGGTATGGAATCCTATTCAAATTTCTGGGCAGAAAAGAATATATCCTTCTGGAGCAAATTTCTTGAGTCAAACCCCGACATAAACATATATATTGAAAATATGTGTGACTTTACGCCCGATCTGCTCGTTCGTCTTGCAGATGAGCTTTGTCCGAAATACAGAAATTTTGGTATATGCTTTGATTACGCTCACGCCATGATATACGGAAATGATATAAACAACTGGGTAAAAAGCGTTGTCCCCTACACAAAGCATATGCACATAAATGACAACGACCTCAAAAATGACCTGCATCTTGCTGTCGGCGACGGACAGATCAACTGGGAAATTTTTAAGGCTCATCTTTCCGAATTTCCTGACATATCTGTTCTCATAGAAACTGCAGATATTGAAAACCAACGCAGGTCAATTGATTTCTTAAACAGGCTCGGCATTTTATAATAAGCTTACATACATAAACAGCCCCTTTCATCAGACTTTGTTTTTAGCGTCTGACAAAAGGGGCTATTTTGTTTTATCCGGTTATCTTATATACAGCCGTTATTCAATAAGGGACTTGCCCCGTCATTCAACGCAGCAAGCCGCAGCGAAGCTGCGATGAAGTTTCAGTTGGGGATTGAACCCCAACTGAAACTGAATTTAGAGGCGTGGGACATCTTGCCTAAGTTATATTGCAACCGAAAGAGAACCCAATGCTTCATAATTCAACTTAAATTCGGTATCTGTTGTTACAGTACAAGTCGTACCCATCTCATAAATCATTCCCATATCAGCCCAACCGTATATTGTATAGCTCGCCGTAGTTGTGACAACTTCTACTTGTGGGAGGGTAAGCTCATATGAACCGCCCGAAATATAATATTTTGTATCCTCCTCATATCCCACAACTTCCAAATCATCGGAACCGTCGATGAATGTAACCGCAATAAAATCTGTAACTTTAAATTTCAGCGTAAGTTCGGCATCTTCAGTTACAGTATATGATGAGCCGGGAGCAGCTTCAACAGTACCGCTTGCGGTTGTAATGCTCCATACACATATGTTGCTTGCAGTATCATTGATAAGGTTCATATTTACCGAAGGCAGAACTATTGCTGTACCGTAATCTATTGAAGAAGTTCCGCTAAAGCTTTTGTCATAGGTAAGCGTATATTCATAACTTCCGCTTGTTTCATCAAGAGTTACGGTATATGGAATTGGAGTATACTCCGCCGTTACGGTAGTATTGCCGTAAATTATGCAATCCGTTGTAAATTCGGTTTGCGTTCCGGTTGGCAGGGTATACATCCATTTTCCTGTATAACCTGTTTTTTCGGGAACGGTGGGAAGCTCTGAAAGGGTGGTTTCGTAATCCACAGATATTGTATCAACGGTCGCACCGCTTTCATCAACAAATGTTACGGTATAGGTGTTCAGAGTATATGCCGGATATACTTCCATATCGGATGTTATCGTCATTCCCTTTGTAAACTCATACTCATTTTCATCTACATAATATACCCATTTTTCCGGTGTACGACCTTCTAATTCAGGAATTTCGGGCAAATCATAGGGGAAAGCTGAATTTGGTACAACCTCGTAAAATACATTGTAGTCATATTCGGGATTATAGACATAGTATGGGTAAAAAGTTACTGTGTAAGGAATAACAGCCGTCACTGTAATATCTTCGGTGATAGTGGTTGAGGTCGTAAATTCCTTACCATTATAAGCCCATATATAATCGGATTCAAGCGTGGGAAGAGCGGAAGCCGTTTCGCCCTTTATTACCTTTTCCGTACTGATTTGATTACCGTTTTTATCAACATAGGTCACATTACAGAACTCCGAAATCGTCAGAGTTAATTCCGTTTCGGCGCTTATGGTATATCCATCGGAAATTTCTTCTCCGCCCGATGTCCATACACCAATAGTGTTTTCATCGGCATATGTTACAGTCGGCAAGGTTAATTCTGTACCTATAAGCATATGATATGTGGTATCCCATTTATAATCGCTTTCAAGCGTACACTTTGTTGTATCACCAACACATCTGATCGTCACGGGAACCAAATTATCAATTGCCAGAGTAAAAACGGTATCTTTTGTTATTTCTTCAGATTCTACCCATGTATCAATCTTGTAGATCGGATTTTCGGGATCATAGTCTGGAACCCATCTGTAATCAACCGAAGTGAAATTATACTCATTGGCACGAGGATATATATATACCTCGGGGAATAGAACACTATCTCCGTGTTCTATTTTTGTTGTTGCAGTTTTGTCGCCGTCAACAAGACCTTCAAAAGAGTTAATATTGCCAAAACAACAATAATACGGGAACTCCAATGTTACGGTATAGGTATTAATCGTATACTCGGCAGTTACGGTCATATCTCCTGTAACAACAGTAGCAGTTGTAAACTCTGTACCGTTGTATATCCACTTGCACGTATAACCCTCTTTTTCGGGAAGGGTCGGAAGTGTTTCGACAGTTGTCCCATAATCTGCGGATATCGTATCGACAGTTTCGCCTTCATTTGTAAATGTTACCGTATAGATGATCGGGGTATATTCCGCAGTTGCGGTCATATCTCCTGTAACAACAGTATCAGTTGTAAACTCTGTACCGTTGTACATCCACTTGCCCGTATAACCTTCCTTTTCGGGAATAGCCGGTATATTTAAAATTTTTCCGTTACTTTCAACAGCAATTACAGACACAATTTCATCGCCGTTTATAAATGTTACGGTATAAATATTGGGTTTAGAGATTGTTGTAACTTCGGTTACGGGCGATGTATCAACGGTTGGCGGATACATCGGAGGAACAACAGAAGTATTTACAGAGAATGACGGAGCTTCTGGCGTTGTTTCCTCTTCCGGAACAGTCGTTATGACAGGCTCTGATACCGTTGTCTGTAAAGCGGAATCATCGTCATCATCGTCCGATATCATCTCATCTTCCGGAAAGTCCGTTGTTACTTCCGTTTCAGTCGCTGTTTTTACCGACGTTTCACTCAGCTCGGTATCTTCCGTCACAGGCACAGTCGTTACAGCAGGCTCATTTTCCTCCGGTACGGTCGTAACTGCAGGCTCGGTAACTTCCTGCTCAGTGATTTCCTTCTCGGTAGTTTCTTGTTCGGTATGCTCAGTTTCACTTGGCTCAATCACACCCAAACCCCTGAGCTTACTCTCGACCTCATCATTCAGCACAAGTCGCTCGGTGCTGTCCGATTCAAGGGCCTCTGAAATAAGCTTATCGGAAATATTTGTATAATCCGCAGGCATAACAGGACTTTCTTCCTCACCGCACGGAATATATGTACCGGGCTGTTCTGCGTCCTTTATAGCAAAAAACGAATTTCCGTCTATCGTTGCATCATTATTTGTGTTTTCGTTAGGTTCGGTAATAATGACAACCTCTTTATCCTCGGGAACCAATACAGGCTCTCCTTTTTTATTTTCGTTTTCATCTTTCAGCTGTACCTCAACTACACCGTGTATTGTAGTAAGTGTTGTGATATAAGAGCCATCTTCATGCTTTTTTACATCTACAAAAAAGCTTGTGCCTCTTATAGCCATTGTTGATTTCGGCGTATTAACTTCATACACAGCACCGGGTGCAAGCGGCTTGGTGATCTCATTAAGTATCGCTCCTGAAACAAGCTCAAGATATGTCTTGCTGTTTTCGGCAGTACCCTCGGCAACTATCGCAAGCTTTGTATTTTCCTCAAGCATTATATATTTATCACTGTCAAGCGACAAATTTACCGTACTTTTCGGAGCAACGGAGAGCAGATCTCCGCCTTCAAGGTTCATACCGATATATGCATCCAAAATATCCCATTCATTTCTTGACACATCTGCACTGCCGTCAATATCAAATATCTTAACGACTCTGTATGCATCCTCACTGAGCAGTACTACTCCTGCTGCCACACCTCCTGCAACGACCAAAGTAACAACCGTTGCGGCAATGATTTTAGCCTTTAAAGTCATCGAAGCAATAAACGATACTATTTTCATTACGTAACCTCCCTAATGGCATCTGCCGTCAAATAAAAAAGTATGCCGGTCAACCACGCTTTGCTGCGACCCAGCAAATGCAGCCTGACCGCCATACTCTAAAAGTTTCTGAGTTTAGGCTCATGCTTTGCGCCATCGGCTTTCACCGATTTTGCCCTTTAATTTGCACAAACAACTATATGTTTACACTTACATTCTATCATATTCTGCAATTCTAATCAAGAGATATTTAAAAAATTGTCGTCTTTCACAATTTTAGCTTATCACACTTCCACATTTTGTACAAATCATTCTTCTGTTTTAAACTGACTTTCATGACGTTTGAAGAAATCAACTCTCGGTTCAAGAAATTTAAGCTGATGCTCCGTACCGCCTATTGTCTTTTCAAATGTATCAAATATCGTATCCCATGACCAGAGGCTTTCGTCCACGCAGAGATACTCTCTTACCATTTCTGTGCCGGAAGGCGCTATCGGGTGCAGAAGAACTGTCGCTGTTTTTATCATATGGAATACATTTATCATCCACTTACGGCGAAGTTCATTGTCATCTGCTTTATCCGCCTCTCCCTTTGCTTTTGACATATACTTGCTTGCCTTTCTGATAAGCGAATCCAACACATACGTAACCTGATGAAATTCAAACCTATACATAAAGCGCTCATATTCAAGCACTGCCTTTTCACATTCCGCAAGTATATCTGCATCGACCTCGCCTATCGGCATCTTTCCGTCAAAATATTTCTGTGCGTCATACAGACAGGTACGAATTATTCTGTTAAACACATTTGAAAGCAGGAAGCCTTCCTTTGTTACAGGATCGCTGTCCTCGGGCTTTGCGGACGGATTGAGCGGCTTTGGCTGGAAGCTTACACTTCTCATTCCAAGACCCAAGCTTATAAAGTGCATTCTTAACTGTTCAGGAGTATAATAATCCAGCAGATCTGCCGCCATAGGAGGCTTTACCGAACCACTGCTTGACGCTTTCTTATCAAGGAACAATATATGGTGATTTGCAACCAGCGCAGACATCTGCAATTCTCCGTCCGGAACATCGGGGGTGATATTTTCCTTGCCCTGGAGCGCACAGAACATTGCAGGCTGTGCTATACCATAAAAATAAATATTATCCTGTCCTATAAACTGATATATCTTTGCGTCCTTGGAGCACCAGTAGTCCTTCCACTCGGACTTATCTCTTCCTGCCGCCTCAAGATATGCAACGGTAAATGAAATAGGTGCCCAGAGCGACTCAGGCCATACCCATACGGTCAAAGGATCCTCGCCCTCAAGAACAGGAGCCGGAACGCCCCACTCAATATTACCGGTAAGTCTGAACGGAACAAGCGTCTTACCCGTTCTGAAACGAACGCCGTGTGCGGTAAGTATCTCGCAAGCATGGTCACGCTCGGAAAGCTCCTTGAATTTTATTGTAAAGGAGGTCTTTTTAGGTTCTTCAATAAGCTCATGCTCTGCCATTTCGTCCTTAACGGAAAGGTAAGTATCCATGTAATTATTCATAACATAGATCACGGGCGGTTCCAAAAACTCGCCTATTGTTTTTGTAACTACCTGACGGACATTATCCTGCTTTTTAAGTATTTCAATATAATCGCAAAGCAGTGCATAGCTGTCGGTAAGCTTGAAATACCAGTTTGAAACATCTCTCATAACGGGTGTTTCGCCCGTAAGCGTACTTTTCGGGTCAATAAGATTTATCGGCATATACTGATGTCCGAGGTCACATTCATCGGCATATCCTTTTTCCGACTGACAGCCCTGAACGGGACACTTTCCCACAACCTGTCTGCCGTTCAAGAAAGTACCTACCTTTTCATCATAAAACTGTGCGGTTGTGATCTTCTGCAAATATCCGTTATCATACAGGCGTTTTATAAGCTGCTTTGATACCTCATGATGTATTTCCGAAGTTCTTCCAAGACCGGACGCACCGAAAAGGTCAAGGCTTATTTCATATTTTTCAAGTGTTTCCTTCTGACTCTCATGATTTGAACGTACAAAATCCTGTATAGTACCCGTATATCCCTGCTCATCATGAAGCTTACGGTAGCTTTCGGCAATAGGAGAACCGTAGCAGTCCGTTCCCGAAACAAAAATTACATTTTCTCGGCCTATACGGTCACGCATAAAACGCGCATATACATCCGCAAACACAAAAACTCCGCCCACATGACCGAAATGGAGCTGCTTGTTTCCGTAGGGCATACCGCCCGTGATCACTGCTCTTTTCGGAAACTCGGGGCGATTATCCCTTGAAACCATTTTTTTATTGTAATTCACATTCGGTGTATTGTTATCCACTTTAAAGACCTCCGATTATTTTAAAATAAACAAGCGAACAACGGAGCATAAATATCTGCTCCGTTTTGTCCGCCCTGACAATCTTATTTTCAATAAGGAACTTGCCCCGTCATTCAACGTGGCAAGTCGCAGCAAAGCTGCGATGAAGTTTCAGTTTGGGATTGAAGCATAACTGAAACTGAATATGGAACCCGCCGCCTTAGAGGCAAGGACATCTTGCCTAAGTTATATCAGCTTATTGCAAGGATAGCCATATCGCCGTTGTTTGACTGTCCTGCATTCTTTACAGCAACAACCGTTTTCCATACTATATCATTACCCGTCTTGCGGAGAGCATCGTCAAACGCAGATATCGCCTTAACAAAATCGTCCTCCGACTTGCCGGGCATATAGCAGCTTATCAGCACCTTGAGTGCATTGTACAAAACACAGAAGAAAACGTAATTCTCCCAAATGTTGAGCGTATCCGAGCAAGCATACGGCAGCGAAAAGCACCACACGTAATTTATCATTATGTTTTCCATCCATGCGGAATGCTTTTCCATAAAGTCGGTCGAAAACTCCTTGCGCATCTCAATATACTTGTCCATTTTCATTTCCGCAAGTGTTTCCGGTCCGGAAACTCCGATATTTTTATAAACGGTATTCATTACTTCCTTATACGCAGGCGTTACTTTAACAAGGGATTTCAAGAAAGATATACCATCGGAAACAGAATATCCCAAATGCGGAGCAATGCCCTTGAAATATTCAAGCACCTTTTCATACTCCTGCTCCTGTGTAAATGCCGAAACAAAGCGCGGAACTTCCACATGTTGGTTATTGTCAATAATTCCCTGTACGGATTTCATTGCATAGTTAAGCAAAAGCATACGCTTTTCAAATGTGACATTGCGGTTCTGGAGCACATTCATCATAAGGATACGAAGCTGCCAATAGTGCATCGCATTCGGATTTGCCTTTACCGCAGCCTGTGCCTGTGCAATATATTTCTGACTTTCTTCTTCACTTAAGGGTATCATTCTATATTCAATGGAGTCTTCAAGAGCTATAAGCTTTCTCACAACCTCCGGATTACTGAGATGCATAACATACTCAACAGCCGCAGGCGATACTACAACCTCCGTAAAATCTTCATATTCCGATGCCGGCTTTGACAAATCTACTATCTCCTTGAAAAAACCGGGTGTAACAATAGGAAATGCCATATTTTTTCTCCAATCCCGACAGCAGTTCACTTCCTGCCGCCGTATTCAAATCAATGTCTTCCATTCTATAACGATAATAAAATTATTATATCACATATTTTCGCAAAATGCAAGAATTATTTGTCAGCCGTCTTAGAAAGCATTTTCGTATCTGATGACCTTAAGCTCGGTGTCTTCAACCGCTTTTGCGATAAGCGGTTCAAAGTCGTATCCGTTCTGTGCCGCTTCAACATCTGCAAGCACAGGTCTTGTTTTAGGATGCTTAGGCGTAAATACGGTACAGCAGTCCTCATAAGGCTCCACAGAAATATCAAATGTATCTATTCTGCGTGCGATCTCTATTATTTCCGTCTTATCCATGCCTATGACAGGACGGAACACGGGCATACGGCAGGCGGCGTCCGTACAGACAAGAGCACCCATTGTCTGACTTGCCACCTGTCCTATGCTTTCACCCGTAACAAGTGCGGGAATCTCATTTTTCTCCGCTATTCTCTGTGCTATCTCTATCATAAGACGGCGCATGATTATCGTAAAAAGCTCCTCCGGGCAGTTATCCCTTAGCTTTTCCTGTATTTCGGTAAACGGCACACAGTAGAATGCGATATCTCCGCACCAGGGTGTAAGCTTTTCGCAAAGTCTTTCCACCTTCTGTCTTGCACGGTCAGATGTATAAGGAGGAGAAACATAATGTATCGCTGAAAGCTTAACGCCTCTTTTTGCCATCATATATGCCGCAACAGGGCTGTCTATACCTCCCGACAGCATGAGCATTGCCTGTCCCGAAGTTCCGACGGGAATGCCGCCTGCGCCCTTTTTGTTGCCTGCGTGTACATATGCATGATCCTGTCTTACCTCCACGGTAACGATAAGGTCTGGATCGTTCACATCAACGGTAAGATGCGGAAACGCCTCAAGTATGCGTCCGCCGAGCTCTGCACATATTTCCGGCGATTTAAGCGGAAATTTCTTATCCGCACGCTTTGCATTTACTTTAAAGGTTTTTGCATTCTCTGCCGACTCGCTTATATAAGGCATAGTCTTTTCGCATATCTCCTCAAAATCCTTTTTCACTACCAATGCACGGCAATAAGCGGCAATTCCAAAAATTTTAGATACGCACTCTTCTACCGCATCAAGGTCGATATCCTCCTCCAGCGGACGTATCGCAACGGTAGACTGTGAACGCTCATATGAAAATTTGCCGAGATGCTTTAATCTGCGGCGGATATTTCTTATCATGGAATCCTCAAAGCTGCGCTTATTAAGACCCTTTATTGCTATTTCTCCCTCTTTCAGAAGTATTATCTCTTTCATTAAAACAGCCCTTTCTTTGATCTGCAAACATAATTAATGTTATTATACTACAATTTTTCCCGTATGCCAATAGGTTTCAAAAAAAATTAATAATAAAGGCATTATATCTCCTCTTGAAAGGACAATACATTTGTGGTATACTGTTTTTTGAATGAAAAAGAAAGGTTATGATAAAATGACACGCATTTATCTTGTACGTCATGCTGAGGCGATCGGAAATATACAGGAATTTTTTCAAGGACACATTGACACAGAGCTTTCCGAAAAGGGTAAAAAGCAGATAGCGGCACTTGCGGAAAGATTCAAGGACATCTCCTTTGACAAAATCATCTCAAGTCCGCTAAAAAGAGCAATTGCCACCGCAGAAGCCGTAAACAAATATCACTCGTTTGAAATATATGCAGACAAACGTCTTATAGAGATCGACGGCGGCGTATGGGAGGGTGTAAAATGGACTGAACTTGAAAAGCTCTATCCGGACGACTATGACAAATGGAAAAACAGAATGTGGGAATTTCACTCAAAAGACGGCGAAAGCATGACCTGCGTATACGAAAGAATGAGGTCTGCCGTAACGGACATTGCGGCTGAAAACGCAGGCAAAACCACAGTTCTTGTATCACACGGCTGTGCACTGCGAAATTTTCTTGCATATGCCGAATTTGGGGATATAACACATCTTGCGGATGTTGGCTGGTCTGACAACACCGCAGTATCGCTCATTGAATTTGACAATACGCTCACTCCGCACATTGTATTCAAAAATGACAGCACGCATCTCCCCCGTGAGCTTTCCACTCTTGCATTTTCAAGATGGTGCAAATACGACGAAAAATAATATTCCGAAAGAATGCTTCAAAAAGTACCTGAAACATTAAGGCAATACCGCACAGAGCTTGTGCGAAAGATGCGAAGTCAGATTTTTTGGCAGATCGTGCAAAAATTTTGCAGGCATACTGTCGTATGTCAAGAAATTTTTGTGCGATATGACGGAAAATCTGCAAGCAGATTTCGTGTAAAGCCGTCATGCGGGCTTTGTGCGGTATTGCCTTAAAAGAGGAGGACATATACATGAAAATACTTGCAGTCGATTTCGGTGACAGCAGGACGGGACTTGCAATATGCGATAAATTTGAAATGCTCGCCTCTCCTCTCACCGTTATACATGAATACAACTTTGAAAAATGCGCAGCCAAAACAGCGGAATATGCAATTTCCGAAAAGGCGGAGCTTATCGTTGTGGGATATCCAAAAAACATGAACAACACAGTCGGAGAGCGTGCGGAAAAGTGCTGTAAATTTGCAGAACTGCTTTCCGAGCTTACAAACATACCCCATGTCATGTGGGATGAACGCTGCACTACTGTTTCCGCCCACGGATATCTCAACGAAACAAACGTAAGAGGCAAAAAGCGTAAAAATATAGTTGATGCGGTCGCTGCGGTAATTATCCTTGAAAGCTACATGGGATACCGCAAAAACAATCCCGATATCACCCAAAATTGAAAGGAAATGTTTTTATTTTATGATAAAGCTGATAGCAACCGACATGGACGGAACTTTGCTCAATGACAAAAAAGAGCTTCCGCCCGATTTTTATGATATACTTGAAGAACTGCACCGCCGTAACATTCATCTTGTCATTGCAAGCGGACGCTCCTACTCCACATTAAAGATAAATTTTGAAGGCTTCACCAACAAGCTTGACTTTATCTGCGACAACGGCGCATTCGTTGTAATAGGCGGCAAAGTCGCAAGCATGAGTATTCTTGATCCCACACGTCTTTCCAAAATGGTGGACGTATGTCTTTCACTCGGCGCACACCCAGTTCTCTGCGGTGTAAACGGTATTTATTTTGAAAAGACAAGCGCCGACTTCTTCAACGAGGTATCAAAATTTTATCTTAACTACATCTGTGTGGACAACATACGCAGCGTAAAGGACGATATATTCAAGGTTGCGATATGTGACATAAAAAATCCCGAAAAGAACTCCTATCCCGTTATCATGGAGAAATTTGGGAACGATTTTGACGCCGCAGTCACAGGACCTATATGGATGGATCTTATGAACAAGGGAATAAATAAAGGTGCGGCGCTTCGTGAAATACAAAGTGCTCTTGGTATATCAAAATCTGAAACCATGTGTTTCGGCGATTACTTCAACGACAAAGAACTGCTTCTTGCCGCCGACTATGGTTTTGTTATGGAAAATGCGCACCCGGATATGTTTGTATACGGAAAATACCGTGCCGAAAGCAACAATCTGTGCGGTGTTACAAAAGCTATCCGTCAATATGCACTTATTTAAGGCAATACCTCACAAAGTCCGCTTGACGGCTTTGCCTTAATATCTGCTCAATAATCGGAAAAGCGCATAAAAGCTTTGCTTAAGAGCACTTTTTCGGTTGTTGGGTGCAATAATTTTTTGCGTTTTAGTCAAAAATTATTGCGCCTTGCCGCCCCGTTAGCGGCAGCAAAAGCAGATGTCAATCAGGTAGTATGGCACAAATCTAAGATTTGTGCCGCTGAAAATCCTGTTTTACAGGGTTTCCAGCCAACAACTGCCCGAATAGCAGTTATTGAGTACGCACTAATTAAACGAAAGGAACTCACATGAACGAACGTCTGCCATATCTGCGTGAAAAAACTGCTCTGCTTACTACCTCTCCCGGCGTTTATCGCATGAGGGACAAAAACGGGCAGATAATATATATAGGCAAAGCAAAAAATCTGCGCAGCCGTGTTACAAGCTACTTCTGCAAAAGTCCCGATCACACTCCAAAAGTCGCAAAGATGGTATCAAACGTATACGACTATGATTTTATTGTGACCGATTCGGAATATGAGGCTCTTGTGCTTGAATGTTCGCTTATCAAACAGCACAAGCCCAAGTACAACATACTCTTAAAGGACGACAAGGGCTACAGCTATATCAAAATTTCGGACGAGCCGTATCCTCGCATAACAGCAGAAATGCAGAACACGGGCGGCGGAAAATATTTTGGTCCGTACACAAGCGTTTTTGTTGCAAAGCAAACCGCAGAAGAAGTAAACAAGGTATTCATGCTCCCAACCTGCCACAGAAAATTTCCGTCCGAATTCGGCAAGGGCAGACCCTGCCTTAACTATCACATTAAGCAATGCATGGGCATATGCTCCGGAAAAATTTCACAGGACGAATATGCAGACATGATCTCACAGGCAGAGGAATACATCACAAGCGGTTCAAAAGCGTCCGTAGAACGTCTTACCAAGCAGATGAATACCGCTGCGGAAAACCTTGAATTTGAGCTTGCCGCAAGACTGCGTGACCGTATATCTGCAATACAAAGAGCAGCCGACCGTCAGAAAATAATATCGGAGGATATGAAGGACACCGACATTATCGCCGCATCTCAAAACGGAAATGAAGCGTGTATTGCTATACTCATGTACCGCAACGGACGTCTTACCGATAGAAATGAATTTCCGGTCGGCGAGCTTGATTCTCCCGAAAATATGATTCAGGATTTCATGATGCAGTATTATTCGGACAAGGAGCTTATTCCACGTGAAATAATCACGGAAGAGGACATACCGGACAACGAGATAATCACACGTATGCTGCGTGAAAAATGCGGTCACGCAGTTGACATATTTTCACGAAAGAGAGGAAAGGGTCTTCAGCTTATCACTATGGCGAAAGCCAACGCAAGTGACTCTCTTGCAATAAGGGTAGGACGAACAGGCAAAGAAATAGTTGCGCTCGAAGAGCTTGCACGTCTGCTCGGACTTAAAGAACCGCCTCTTTACATTGAGGCATACGACATATCAAACCTTGCAAGCTCTTCTATGGTTGCAGGTATGGTCGTATTTGAAAACGGACGTCCGAATAAAAAGGCATACAAGAAATTTTCCATAAAAACGGTCGACGTTCAAAACGACTATGCAAGTATGCATGAGGTACTAAGCAGACGTTTTTCCCACTACAAGGACGACAGCGAAACGGACGAGGGTTTCCGCCGTCTGCCCGATCTTATTCTTCTTGACGGCGGCAAGGGTCAGGTAAGCGCAGTTGAACCCGTACTCAAATCTCTCGGCATAAACATACCGCTTTTCGGCATGGTAAAGGACAGCAAGCATCGCACGAGAGCAATTGCCGCAAGCGGCGGTGAGATTTCCATAAGTCAGAACAGAGCGGCGTTCATGCTGCTTACTCAAATACAGGACGAAGTACACCGCTACTCCATCACATACCAGCGAAGCCGTCATAAAAAGCAGTCTTTTGCTCTTGAGATAACCAAAATAAAGGGCATCGGTGACAAAAAGGCGGAAAAGCTTTTCTCAAAATTCAAAACTCGTGATGAACTCAAAAAGGCATCTCCCGAAGAAATTGCCAAGGCTGCCGGTATAAATCTTACGCTTGCCGCCGAAGTATATGATTTTATACAGGCTGAATTGTAACTTAGGCAATATGTCCCCCGCCTCTAAAGCGGCGGGGGACATATTCAGTTTCAGTTGGGGTTCAATCCCCAACTGAAACTTCATCGCAGCTTCGCTGCGGCTTGCCACGTTGAATGATGGGGCAAGCCCCTTATTGAACTAATTTTGTAGATATATGTAAAATACACACCCATAAAATAATAAATATAGGTGTTTACAAATCATAAAAAATATTGTATAATAAGTTAAGCGCACGGAAAATTCGGATATTGCTTATGTAAGGATGGTATTTAAATGCGTGTTATCACAGGCTCAGCAAAAGGAAGAAGGCTTTTTACCCTTGAAGGCGATGATGTTCGCCCTACTACCGACAAGGTAAAGGAAGCGATCTTTTCCATTATTCATTTTGATATAGACGGCTCGGCGGTGCTTGATTTATTTTCCGGCTCTGGACAGCTTGGAATAGAAGCGCTTTCACGAGGTGCAAAGCACTGCACATTTGTTGATATGGCACGTGAATCTGTAAAAGTAACCACTGAAAATGTAAAAAACACAGGTTTTTCCGAAAAGGCGTCGATTCTTAACACAGACAGCATAGGTTACCTGAAAACCTGCCGTCTTACATTTGACATAGCGCTGCTTGATCCGCCGTACAGAAAGGGGCTTATCATTGAGACTCTTCCTTTGCTGGAAAAGCATATGTCGAACAGAGGCATAGTTGTATGTGAGCATGAGATCGGACTTGAGCTTCCCGATGAAGTTGGCAGGCTAAAAAAAGCAAAGACGTACAAATACGGAAAAATAGAAGTCACCGTATATCGTATTCCTTTCGGAGATATTGCCGAAATTTAATAAACTGGAGTTGTTTTTATGAGAATAGCAGTCTGCCCCGGCAGCTTTGATCCGGTGACATTCGGACATGTTGATATTTTTCGCAGAGGGGCAAAGCTTTTTGACAAGGTTATCATACTTGTATCGGTAAATACGGTAAAAACTCCGTCATTCACCATTGTTGAGCGTGTTCAGCTTATCAATAAGGTAATTGCGGAAACGGAACTTACCAATGTTGTTGTTGATATATGGGACGGTCTTCTTGCGGACTATGTAAAACAGGTTGGTGCCTGTGCTATTATAAAGGGTCTTCGTGCCGTATCCGACTTTGAATATGAATTTCAGATGGCTCTTGCCAACAAAATACTTTATGACGAAGCCGAAACGGTATTTCTTACAACAAGTGCGGAAAATATGTATCTCTCCTCAAGTGTTGTAAAGCAGATCGCCGCTTTTGGCGGAGATATTTCTCATTTCGTTCCCGAATGTATTCTTCATGACATTACAGAACGTCTTATACCAAAAAACATTCGCGGAAATAATCATGGTAATTCTTAAGGAAAGGCGGTCTTTTTTATGATGATTGATGAAATACTTGATATGATGGAGGATATGGTTGAAAATGCTTCAAATATGCCGTTTAATCCGTCTAAGATCATCGTTGATGCCGATAAGCTCAGGGATTGTATAAACGATCTGCGTCTTCATATGCCGAAGGAACTTCGTGACGCACAGCACATCGTGTATGACAGAAACGCTATCGTAAGCGATGCAAACAAAGAAGCGGAAGCGATCGTAAGAAGGGCCGAGGAACGTGCAAAGGTCATCATATCCAACGATGAGATCACAAAAGCCGCAAAACAGCAGGCTGCCGATATTCTTAACCAGGCACAGGCAAGGGCAAAGGAAATAAGAAGTGCGGCAAGCAAATATCTTGACGATGTTCTGCTTCAGTCCGAGGAAACACTCCAAGCAAGTCTTTCAAACGTAAGAAAGAAGCGACAGGAATTAAGAAGTCTGCCATCAGGTTCATCAAAGCCTGTTCAACCGCCAAAAAACGGCAATAACTGATTCTTTTCTCTATAATTGACAAAAACCCTTTCAGACATCCTGTAACGGATGTTTAAAAGGGTTTTTTTACATCAATTCATGCAAACATATCAATAATCGCTGTCAAAATCTTCGGGCAGATCATATACATCAACCGTACCGCCCTCCTTGAGAGTTTCTTCAACAAGCTCTTCCCTTACAAGAAAATATTTATCCTCAAACGGATAAATAAGCGGTTTCTTTATAACTTAGGCAAGATGTCCCCCGCCTCTAAGGCGGCGAGTTCCATATTCAGTTTCAGTTGGGATTCAATCCCCAACTGAAACTTCCTCGCAGCTTCGCTGCGGCTTGCTGCGTTGAATGACGGGGCAAGCCCCTTATTGAATAAACATTACCGTATCGAATATCAGGAAAATAAATCCCGCATAAGCCAATACCGCACAAAGCCCGGATGACGGCTTTGCACGAAATCTGCTTGCATATTTTCCATCATATCGCACAAAAATTTCTTGACATACGACAGTATGCCTGCAAAATTTTTGCACGATCTGCCAAAAAATCTGACTTCACATCTTTCGCACAAGCTCTGTGCGTATTGCCTTAATTTGATTGAAACAACAGAAATCAAAAAGTTACTTGTCCAAAATATCCGCAATTCTCTTACAAGCAAATCCGTCTCCATACGGGTTACTCGCCTTACTCATTGCTTCATACGCCTCTTGATCCTCAAGCAACTGCTTAAAGTTATCATAGATTACTTGTTCGTCAGTACCGACCAGCTTCAATGTGCCTGCCTTAATACCCTCCGGCCTTTCCGTGGTATCGCGCATGACAAGCACAGGCTTACCAAGAGACGGAGCTTCTTCCTGGATACCACCACTATCTGTGAGGATCAGATAGCTTCTTGCAAGCAGGTTATGGAAATCCAGCACCTCCAAAGGCTCAATAATATGGATTCTGTCACAACCTCCTAACTCCTGTGCTGCGGCTTCACGCACAACAGGGTTCATATGGATAGGATAGATTGCCTTCACATCGGGATGCTCATCCATAATGCGGCGAATTGCACGGAACATATTGTGCATCGGTTCGCCGAGATTTTCACGGCGGTGTGCGGTGATTACAATCAAACGGCTGTCTTCGGCCCACTCCAGTTCAGGATGACTATAATCATCACGAACTGTGGTTTTCAGCGCATCAATGGCAGTATTGCCAGTCACATAGATGCTCTCCGGATTCTTGCCTTCCCGCAGCAGATTCTCCTTAGAAAGCTCTGTAGGCGAGAAGTTATACTTCGCAACGATGCCCACCGCCTGACGGTTAAATTCCTCGGGATACGGACTGTAGATATCATATGTACGGAGTCCGGCTTCTACATGACCAACTGCAATTTGCTTATAGAAACAAGCAAGGGCGGTCACAAATGTAGTGCTGGTATCACCGTGAACGAGAACCACATCAGGCTTCACCTCATCCAACACCTCACCAATTCGGTTCAGAATGTTGGTGGTGATGTCGAACAGCGTCTGCTTGTCCTTCATAATGGACAGGTCATAGTCAGGCACTACATGAAATGCCTCTAGAACCTGGTCAAGCATCTGACGGTGCTGACCCGTTACACATACCACTGTGTTGATATTCTTGCGTGTCTTGAGCTCATTGACAAGCGGACACATCTTAATTGCTTCGGGCCTCGTGCCAAAGACAAGCATTACTGTTTTCATATTCTTATCTCTCTTTCAAATTACAGGCGATATGTGCCATCAATATTGCAAATGTGGCGAGTATCAAGAATTACCTTACCATTGAGCTTGTCCATATTCTGCTTAATTTCATCGTGACCAACAAGAAGAACAACAAGGTCGACAGCATCAAGGAATGCATCCAAATCATGCATTTGATTCGGAACTTCATCCTTTTCGATGAAAGGATCATACACTTTCACAAAATTACCGCAGAGATGACGCTCCATAGATTCCAGCATCTGAAGAGTAGGAGACTCACGCATATCATCCACATTTTCTTTGTATGTAAGACCATACAAACCAACGCGGCTGAGATCGGTCAATTCCTTTTCCTTCATGATTTCATAGATGCGATTCAACACGAAGTCAGGCATACCGTCATTAGTCTTCATGGACTCATCAATAACCTTTGCCAGGCTAGGATAGTCACCTACCAAGAACCACGGGTCAACAGAAATACAGTGACCGCCAACACCAGGACCGGGCTGAAGGATGTTTACGCGAGGATGCATATTACAGATCTTGATAATCTCATACACATCCATATTGTCATGGCGACAAATCTTAGCCAGCTCATTTGCGAAAGCAATATTGACAGCACGGAAAGTGTTCTCGACAACCTTTGTCATTTCAGCAGTACGAATATCGGTGACAACAATTTCACCCTGGCAGAAAGAAGCATACAGTTCTTTGATCTTTTCGCCGATTGCCTTGTCATCAGCACCGATAGTACGGTTGTTGTGGAGCAGTTCATACACCATGTTGCCGGGAATGATACGTTCAGGAGCATGAACAAGGTTGATGTCCTTGCCAATAACAAATCCATTCTCCTCAATTACAGGACGGATATACTTGTCGATAGTTCCGGGAGACACGGTGGATTCCACGACCACAGTAGTACCCTTAGGACAGATATCCATGATGGTATTAACTGCCGCCACAACATAGCAAGCATCGACCTTTTTAGAAAACTTATCATAAGGGGTAGGCACAGACACAATATAAGTGTCCGTAACCTGGTATTCAGTAGTAAATTTGATGCCAGCTTTAACAGCATCTGCAAAAAGCTCGTCAAGCCCATCTTCTTTGAAAGTAGTGTGACCTGCGTTGAGGGTAGCAACAAGTTCCTTATTGTAGTCAGTACCTACGACCTCGACACCGTGAGATGCCATCATAAGGGCAGTAGGAAGTCCGATGTAGCCAAGTCCGATTACGTTAATCATTTTTTATTTCTCCTTAAAGTTCTTTTTTGATTATTTTCTTTAGCAATGCCAACACAGCCTTAAACGCATCCGTTCTTCCATAAACAATCACAAATAGTACATTTGAAATTACAACACTAGCAATACCTCCTACTATTAATGATAAAATAGATGTAACAGGACAAACAACTGATAATATCCAACTTGATAAGGCACATGCTGTAATCAGCAAAACTACCTGCATTATGTATTCTGCATAAAATTTTAAAACATTTTTGCTGAACACATTTTTAAATACCAACCATGGATCATACCATAGCTGGGTTGTTGCACGTGAAATAATTGTTCCGAGAATAATTCCTGTTATCCCAATTTGTTTTGCAAGTACCACCGAAACAACTAAATTAATAATCGCCATTATAACCGGACGGTATTTTCCTTGCACAAACAATCCATTTGCTGTTCTAAACTGTGTAATTGGACTTAACATTCCTTTTATATAGAAATCCAGCACTAATACAATAACTGTAACCGTTCCAAAAAGTAACTCTTCACCTTGCCACAATTTCATAAAAGGATTGAAGAGCGTCCACAAGCATGTGCCGCAAACAAAATATATCCAATAGCAAATCAGATTCATTTTTTTAAATACTTCATATTGCGCCCCTGCCTTGCTTGACACCGCTAAATTTCCAATACTCGCAGCCGATGCAATAAAGATTTGCATTAAGAAATTGTATAGCTGGTTGCTAATCAAAGTATAGTTTCCAAGAATTCCCGCAGTCGTCGTACCCAACATTGAAGAAGTAATAATGCTATCCGTACTGTTCACCAATGTTCCTGAAACCTTATACAATGCTAATGCACGCACATCTCCTATCAGCTTCTTCTTTTCATGTTTCTCTAAATGCACATCACTTTTTTTCTTTATTACCGGATACTCTCGTTCTGCCACTTTAGCAATAATAAAGTTATTAACTATTGTCATTGCTATAGCAACGATTAGGTATAGAATAAAATTATGTGTAAGCAGCAGAATGATTATTTCGACAACCAATCTCACTATTGAAATAATGATCTTATATCGAGATACTAAGTAATCCTTTTGTGCAGCAGTCAAAAATGTGCTCTTATATACGAGCAAATACGATACTGATGCATTTAATAGATAAAGAAAGTATATCAATCTGATATCTTCTTGAATATCAGGAGCATCAGTGATTATATAGTCTAAAAATGGTATAAGGAGCAGGCCTACAGCAAATACAACCAACGCAATAACCCTGTATATTTTCTTATACACGGTCATATATTTGGCAATCTGTTCCTCGTCATTTTCGGCAATTGGTTTGTATAATGCATAGGTAATAGCAGAACCAATACCCAATTCAGCAAACGACAACACTGTCAAAACATCTGTAAATACGCTTGAAACGCCCGCATATTGTATTCCCAATGTTTTTATAAATATCGTCCTTGTAACAAAAGACATTACAAGCGTAATCACTCGTGTAACTACACCAAAAAAGGCATTATAAAGTGTTTTTCTTGTTCTACTATATTCCATCAAATTCCCTCTTTTTTGTCTTCCATAAACAGGGTTTTATAACCTCAAATTATACACCGAGCTTTTTTCGTTTAGTCCATGCACAAACCAAAGTTATATATACATCTTACTTTTTACTCCCGTCCAGAACATCCTTAAGCGCAGAATAAAATGACCCATATGTCATCGCTTCTTGCTCTATCGCTTGAGAAATATACGTTTTATCCTTATTACCAATTAATTCATCCGCTTTTTCTTTGATCTTATCAAAATTAACACCTTCATAATCTGTTTCAAAATAACAATTTTCCATTCCTACTCGTTTCAAAAAATCTTGTGCTTTTGATACATGATACCTGTTGTATTCATTAGTAAGTGCTATACAAATAACTGGTGTGTTATTTTTTAAAGACAGTAGTGTTCCGTGAAAATATGTTGTAAAAGTAATTTTGAAATATCGAAAAACATACGCCCATTCATATGGATTAATATCATATAACTGCACATCTGCTCCCTTGCAGTAGTTATACAGCGCTACAATCCGGTATTTGTCGCCGTATATTTTCCTCACCATCGAACACATAGATTCGTTTCCCATAATACCAATAGTTTCTCTATCAAAAGTAAACCCACGTGATTTCAATTTCTCTTCGAGCTCTTTTTTATTTACCGGCAATTCATTCATCCGCAGAAGAATTGTCGGATCACAAGTGTGCGTCGGAGTAGCAACAGAACCGATCTCTTTTATAAAATTCTCGGATTCCGAATCTCTTGTACCAACAAATACATAACTATTAAGAATCTTCGATACTTCAGTTTTTTGGGTAACCGGTAGTTTTTCATACTCCATACCATAGCAGCTGGCGGCATATGAGAACTTGGGTATCTCTATACTAGTATCCAGAAAATATGGATTTGGAAAACCACGAACAATGTAATTCCAAATAGCGTCACTACCTGCAATAACAACATCATATGTTTCGTTGATATATTGGAATAGTTCTTTTGTATCATCGCTAGTAATTTTTCTACTCGATAACGGCAATTCACTCAATGCCGCCTTAAATGACTTGCTTTTTTCTCTATTTCGCCTCAACAGTAACGGATTCAGCAATAACTTTTTTGTTTTTCCCAAAAACATTCTTAAAGTTGCATCGGCATAATACAGCTTCAACGTGTCAGGATATAACTTTTTTGCAACTTTCGGCATTTCATAATCAATAACCTCTACGCTATCATTTGGGAAATCAGCTTGTACTCTTTTTGCCAAAGAATAACATTGAATCAATGCTCCATTATTAATACTTCGGTGATATGTCAAAATACCAATCTTCATATTTTGAACCCTTTCTATATTTTAATGAACCTTTCAGCAATAGTCATTGGATTGAATGCACAGCAAGGTGAACGGTAGTTGCTTTCGCATGGCAAATTATTCAAGGCATCAGCAATACTTTGTTCGTTATTCTCACAAAAAACATATCTGTTGTACTGACTAAAATATTTTTTAATCTCCGCTGAATATTCTCCATCAAGTATGATTAAAACATATTTGCTTGTCATTGCATAATGATATGCTTTCCCCGGAATCTGTGTACCGGATCGATTGCATATGCACACCAACACGTCAACCGTTTTCTCTTTCTCTTCAATCTCAGATACGGGTACCCGAATCTGTTCATTCACCTTGACCTGCTGTGTGCTGTCCAATACAATGTCAGATGGACCAATTATCTGCAAAAAATGAGAGGTTTTGTTTACTGCATTATACAAAGGCTTAATGTCTCTATCCCTCTCCTTGTATGCACCAAAATAGCCTATCTTCAAATGTGAAATATCCGTTTCAGCTTCCGATACGACCGATGTATCCTTGGCTCGAACAGGTATTGGTAAAAAA
Source organism: uncultured Ruminococcus sp. (assembly GCA_949299215.1). Taxonomy (GTDB): domain Bacteria; phylum Bacillota; class Clostridia; order Oscillospirales; family Ruminococcaceae; genus UMGS363. Next base: position 1,575 of record CASFZT010000005.1, on the reverse strand, counting down.
GTCATCTTAGCTGCATAGTTTTGATACATATCTCTCTGTTGCTCTAAAGTAAATGGTGATACATAAACAACTTTGTCCGCATTTTTTATCAATTCTCTCTCAGCCCGTCTTATTTGAAACTGCGAACCAGAGGTTTGGTTAATATCCAAAGCAAATGGGTCTCCCCAATACTGTATCCACTTCCCGATTTTTCCAGGGTTTTGTCCAAGTATTTTTTGAGCTAAGCAGTGCGAACTTTTGGGGTCTGACGAGGAAATCATAATGTCATATGACTCCGTCAATTCTACTTTCTTCAGTTGCTTTACTTTCAAGTACCATGTGTCCCATATTGAAAGCAAATTATACAGCTTGATTGCATACGGCAACAATTTTGTTTTTATCCCCTTTTTTTCACCCGGGACTGTGTTTGCCCCAGTCGATTGTTGCTGCACTCTCTTTATTACATAAATAAAGTTCCGGATGGGAGGCAATTTCATGGAAGTATCAGAGCGTCCTTGTTCTACATCCGGTTCTCTACTCAACACATCGACAATATGACCATTGGCACAAAGCCCATCGATAAGTGAATTGTTTCTTATGTTTGCCGATGTCCCACCCTGAATATATGATGAGGTCACAAACAGTATTTTTTTCTTTTCACTCACAATTTTACCTCCAAATCCGCATATGCAGTTCTTCTTCAATAAGGGGCTTGCCCCGTAATTCAACGCGGCAAGCCGCAGCGAAGCTGCAATGAAGTTTCAGTTGGGGATTGAACCCCAACTGAAACTGAATATGGAACCCGCCGCCTTAGAGGCGGGGGACATCTTTCCTAAGTTATAATAAAGTTTTAACACTGTACCCCAAAGTGATATAATAAACACAGGATGAAAAAGCAATGGCAAGTTACAACGAAGAATTCAAAAAAGGATAGTGCGGATGCACTTAGAAAAAGGACGGACGATAAAAAGTCTGTCGGAAGAATACCACATTTCCGAAAACGGAATCGGATACTGGCTTAAGAAATACCTCTTACTGCTCTGAACATAACCCAGAGCATGAGCCGTGCAGACTGTCCCTACAACAATGCTCCTATGGAGAGATATTTTAATACATCGAAAAGTGAACTTATCTATCATCATTCCTACAGCTCGGAGGATAAACTCTATTCTGACATTAATGATTATGTCCTGCTTTGGTATAATTCCGTCAGACCTCATTCCTTTAACAATGGTCTGACTCATTGGCAGAAACGTATGCTTTAATTTTTGGGCGATGTGTTACAATTTTGATTGACATGAACAGCTATGTGTTTTCACATACGCCATCTTAGTTGCCACTTTTTCTTGCTTTATACATCTCATTGCAGTTATACCCACCGCCAATGCCTCCCAGAAAAATGTCTCTGTCCAAAATGAACCTGATACAAATAATCTTCCAAATGCACAAGAAAACAAAACAATAAATATCGCTCGCCATTTATAGTCATGAACCTTCATAAAAAAGCGAATAACACCAATGACAAGTAATCCAATAAAAACTGTTCCACCTACATATCCCATATCAACCAATATTTCTACGACACCATGGGAACCG
>CASFZT010000004.1 GCA_949299215.1 uncultured Ruminococcus sp. | reverse complement strand
TATCAGGGTATCTCCTTCTGCTGCAGAGTACGGTGCACCGTCCGATGTGCAGATGTCTATCGTGAGTGTCAGGCTGTTGCCTCTTGGTATTGTTATCATGCAAATACCTCCTATGTTAATCACCAAACGCTATCCAATTAACGGATATATCACAAGATGAACCATCTTGTGTATACATCGTAATTTCTGTTTGAGAAACAGACTCTATAGAAATACATGGAGAATACTCCAAAGTGCCCAATTTATATGCCGCAGAACACAGAAACACAGCCGGGACATTTTTAAATGCACGTGGGAATGTTACCTCTCCTCTATTTGTTCCTCCTGATATTACCGCAGTACCATACTGAACAGATACACCCTTTATAAGAAGCTCATTTGGTGACGGCGACCATGAAGCAGTGCCGCATTTTTCAAGCTTTGGCATTGCAAAGATCACGCTGCCCGTTCCGTAAAGCGAAAGCTCAAAGTCAATATAACAGGGTTCCTGTACGGCTATATCGGACATTATTTCGATCCTGTTCCATTTTCCCTTTACTATATCTGCTGCGGCAATGTTTTTTTCATATGTTCCGACAACAGCTCCCGTACTGTTTCTTGCATAATACGCAAGCTTTATATTTCCGCTGAAATTCGCCGTATTGTCGGCATAATACATTACGGAGGCAATATATTTTTCACCGCCGTTCACCGTAAGTCTATCCGCAGCACCAATGCTTGCGGACACCGATTTTTGTACTGCTTCATCGTCCGAAACAAGCTGTATGCCGTTTATGGATATCCCATCTATTTCCGATGATACAACATTGCCGTCCGTTTTATTCCAGCCGTCAAAAGACGCACTTCCCATCAAAAGATTTTCGCCGTAATTTCTGCCGCAGTATGAAAGCAAATCTTCAAATGCGGCAACAATTTCCGTCTGATCGCCCGAAAAACCCTCCATAAGCAGCTCCCATGCTGCTTTATACTGTGCGAAAAGCTCCGTTGTATCAATTGATTTTACGACGCCTGTGACAATGCCGCACACACTGCTGTCAAAACGTGTATCCTCAATATCCGAAGCCAGAACACTTTCCACATTTGCTCTTACTCTGACAGCAGCCAGTCCAAGATCAAAATATATTTCGTCACGCACAATATCAGGAATCTGCGGTATCTCTGCAGGTGTACCCTCGATCACGCACAGATAAATTTTTCGCTCCGGATAATCACAGCGCAGAACTATTCTGTCAATGCGGTCATACAGCATATCGCTGTCGGAAAGCACAAACGATCTCATTTCCGAAGGACGGAAAAAACGTCCCTCAATATACGCTATGCCGACTGCCACATCAACACTCATTCCGCCGCCCGAATATACACGAAGATTATTTGCACTGCTTCCGAGAATACCATTTGTGAAAATATCCTTGAAATATCCGCAGAAATCATCGGCGGAATATTTCCTGTCACCGTTGCTGCTTGAAAAAAATCCATATTCGTTTGTCATTTCAGCCTATCCTTTCTATTCATAATAATCGTAAATATGTCCGAGAGTGACCTTTATTTCCTTTTTATCGTAGAAGCTTTCACACATTTCCGTCACCCTCATACTTTCTTCAATGCCGAAAAGCTCGCTTTTTACCGTAATAATATCACCGACTTCAAAAACTCCGTCCATTTTATCGCTTGTCAGCAGTATCTCCATTTCATCATGCGCATCGGTATACAAAGAATAGGAAAGCTCTTCTGCCGCAGCTGATGTAAGATAGTTGTCAAGTACCGTCCACAGATAAATAGTCTGTCCTTCTATTCTTTCCTCATATGTTGTATACGGCTCTATTTTGGAGTATATTTCCTTGAGATTATATCCTTGTCCGCCGTAGCCACTGAAATATCCGGTATACTCGGCAATATCCACAAGATTTTTCTTGTCGTATTCGCTTTCCGAATGAAATACCGTGCCATTTATTCTTCCGACATCGCTGTAACTGTATTTTCCGCCATAAAACTTGTCATATTTATCGGTAAGCACTACCTGCTTCCTGTCGTTTTGCGAAACGGAACGGTCAAGTGCGTATCTTCCGTATATCCTTATTCTTCTTGTAAATTTATCCTGCAATATTTCGGCATTAAGTCCGAAGCCACTGCGTCTGCCTGCGTAGGAAACGCAGTAGCTGACAGGACGAAACTTTACATTTCCCCCAAAATATCCCGGACAGTCCACCGTCTTATCAAAATATGTATTCTGAAATCTTCTGTGCCTTACATTGCTCGCCTCGCCGGCATTTTTGTCAAGCAGCGTCATAAGCGTATCGCCGCTGCTTCCTTCGGAAAGTATCCTTCTTGACAAAAAACCATCAAAGGAAAGAGCGTTTACGGTAATTATACCCTTTTCAAGGGTATCCTCAAAGGATGTTATCATTCCCGAAAATTTTCCGGGTATATCTATAATATTTTCCGCAGCCGCAAGCCTGCTCATTTTTTCTGTAAACGGAAGCACAAGCTTAAGCTCGCTGCCACTGTAAAATCTTTGCGTAAGCACATATGATACGGCATATTCCGCAAGTCCGAGATATTCAAAATTGCTTCCGTAAAAATATATCTTCAATCAAATTCCTCCGTAAAGTTCGGAATAGCCGATATATGCCGCAACTCCGCCCATTCCGTCATCAGTTTCAATAACGATACGGTTATCCCCCGGTGCAAGCGTGAAAAACGTTGATCCTGCATCTATTGTTTCGGCTATATCCTGATCAAAGCCTGCTTCCTTATGTGTAAGAATCACCGACTTATTTACCGTATCTATCGTCATAAAGTAATAAGGTGCAAGAGGCATATTTACTTTCATATACTCGCCCGTTGTGACGTTCCTTACCTTTATGCTGCTTACCTCATGCGATACATTTATCCGCACAACACATCCGCAGTCCACATGACCGCCGTTATTTAAAATAACTGCATTTCTTTTATCGACAAGCGAAAGCTCATATTCTTTTTCCTGTGGCAGTTCCCAATCGTCAAATTCCCATAGATTTACCGGCTCGCCTATATATCCAGCCTTTTCTTCGCTGTCTCTGAAAAACGGCTCGCAGCATAAAAAGTGTATATCTGCCTTGCCCGTTCCCGAAGCGACCGCACCATCTATACGTTCAAACCGACAGTTTATCTCACGCTTTATATCATCATCAAAAAAATAAAGCGTACCCGTTGTTTTCGGTCTGAATATATCGCCCAGCTTATGCAGTCCTGTGCGTATGCGTCCGAAAATAAATACGGTTATCACAATCTCTCTGCTCTTCATACGCTCAGAAATATAACAGCTTCCACTGCCAAATATATTTTCCGCAGACATTATCGAATACTGCGGCGCTGCTCCGGTCACCTTTACCGCACGTATATTTCCGTCGGAAAAATCAATACTGCCGCCAAGCTTATCTTTATATTGTATCTGCAAAAGAAGCCTCCCTTTCCGCAATAAAATCCGCAGTAAGACTGCATGACGCAACATATGCCCCTCTTTCACCGAAGCTTGAAAACGAAGGCGGTACACAAAGCGTCAGAATGACCTTCATTCCGTCTATATCAATACTTTCCGTCTGCTCTATGACTGCACAGGCTTTTTCAAGTCCCGAAAATATCTCACCGGGAACATATCCCTTGCCGGATATCGTAACGGAAAGTCTGTGCAGCTTTGCACCGTCAATAAATCCTTCCGCCATCTCGCTTTTTGATACATATACCGAAAATCCTCCGTTTTCGGGAAGACGCAAAAACGCTTCAAGACCAATCACTTCCGTGATCTTCGCTATTATTTTTTCCGTAACAGACATATTCCGCCCCCTTAACCAAGACCTATCTCAATATGATGAAGTCCCGTTTTTTCGTAAAACTCCGACACAGACACCACAAATGCGGTATATCCGTCAAAAACGACCTTCTGACCTGTCGTAAATTTGAAATTTTGCGGACGGCTGTTTTTTATATCGTATATCATGACCGCAGAATATCCGTCCGACTTTTTCATGCCGTTAAAGCCGACTGCTTCCGTGCTGTCTATGCGTACATATTCAACCCTTACACCGTCCGAATAAACAATATTTCCAAAGCTGTCCTCCGAGATCGGCGTAAATATCTCCGCCGAATGGATAAGCAGCTTGCGAGGTATATATCTCATCAAAATACCCCCTTAAACTCAATACCGTACAGATATGCTGCGGTTTAAAAGACCTGCTTCTTCAAGGTGTCCTCTTGCCAGTGACGATACCGGAAACGAATTTCTCTCACTTGTTCCCGACCCGTTCATATAGCTGAATTTTCCGAGCGTCATCTGAACGGGAGTTGAGCTGTCAAGAGATGAAAGTCCGCCGTTGCGGTCAAGATAATCCACCTGAGCACCTGTCGCCAGCTGTATCTTTTCCTTTGCAAATGTATCGGCAAAGCCATCAATGCCGCCCGCCGCTTCAATTTTGCCGCCTGTGAGGATATTTACTATCTCACTTGCCCTTTCAATAAGAATATCTATATCATCGGCAGTTTCCGCACCGCCGTAGCTGCCGTAATAATAAACAGAATCTATATATCCCATAGCTGTCCTTTCCGCAGCCTGCCTTATTTAAAGACAGGCTGCATAACGAAAAATTTTACGCTTCGGTTCTCTTGACATAAACCGTCTTTGGCTTGGAGATAAGAACATTGTATACCTTTCTGCCCTGTACCGCAGACGCACCGATATGAACGCCGTCCGCAATAGGATTAACTCCTACCGGAACTACCCAGTCCTGAACTCTGTGACACCAGTTCGGGTGACCGCAGATAAATTCGGTAGTTGTCTTTTTACCGGATACAATCGTGCTGTCCTCAAACATAAGATTATTTGACTCAAACACGGTAAAGCCTGCGATTCTGCCTACTGCACCTGCTTCAACAAGCTCCTGCGCAAGGTCGCCCTGACGGATAAACTTCTCGTCCTGCATGATGACCTCCATAAATTCGGGAGATACGATCATCCATCTGCCGGATGCCGGCACACCCATTCTTGAAAGTGCCGTTCTTGCCTTTGCAACATAGCTGTATGCATTGGAAGATGTAGCTGCCGTCTTAACATCAGAAACGGTAATGCCCTCAGTTGTTTCAAGTGCGGCAATGGACTTCTTGTCCATAGAAAGTGCAAGAGTATAGCCTGCGGAAGCAAGTCTTTCCGCAACGACATCGTCGGGAAGCGCTGCCGCATCATAACCGTCGATAAGCTCGTTTACCGCCTCGTCATTTGACATGAGCATGGTAAGATATGTAGTTGCACCATTTGAAAGTGCTGCACCGTCAGCCTTATTATATGCCTTTACCTCGACCTCGGTATCACGGACGGGTATCTTTACTGCACCGGATGCAGGCGTACCCTCGTGATTTGTATTAAAGATATAGTTGTCACGTGTGACAAGTGTGCTTCTGAGCTTTGCGTCTACAAGCTCGGAATAACGTTCCTGTAAAGTATGTGCCATAATTATGATTTCCTTTCTTTTTTTAATTTTGAATTTGTATATTTCCGATGTGCCGGATATTTTATGCACCGACCCTGCCTCTTATCCATTATATTTTCGCCGCACGTCGGTCTGCATAAAACATTGCCTTCAATAAGGGGCTTGCCCCGTCATTCAACGCGGCAAGCCGCCTTAGAGGCGAGGCATCTTGCCTAAGTTATATCATCAAAAGTGCACATCGGGATTTGCTCTTCTGAAAGCTGCCTCTACTCCGCCGCAAACGGATGATCCGCCGCAGGAAATATGTACGCCTGTTGTCACCTCGGGATGTCTTGCTGTGATATTCTTTTTAAAAAACGGATATTTCTCCAGCACCTTATCAATAGCCGAATTTATATCCTCACCATAACCTGCCGCAAGAGAGATAACATCATTAGCAAATTCACTGTCTACTCCCTTTTCAAGACAGCATACCTTTGCTTCAAGAAAAGCCGTATGTGCTTTCCCCTCCGATACATCGTCTGCCGCATCACAATTTTCGGTGTTCTCATTTTCGGGAACAGTTTCCGCATTATCCGTAACAGGTTCGGTTATCTCTTCAGCCGTATCCGATACAATTTGAAGCATTTCGTCCATAATACCGCTTCACCTCCCTTCAGAAAACAAGCATTTCACGTTCACGGCTTATCTGCTCAAGCTCATGCTCGGCGTCCTCATATCCGCATTTGCGAATCTCGGAAATAGCCGTAAGCTTTGAAATAAGTCCACTGTTCACAAGACGTATCATATTGTCGATAAGCACATTTTCGTCCGTAACTATACCGTCATGCCATCTTATCGTACATCTGCAAGAATCTGCTTCTTCATGCGAAAGCTCGCCGAGATATACACCCAGCTCCGCAATGATACGGAAAAGGCGCTTCAAGGCATATTCAAGATTATTTTGGTTAGCCTTTATCGTTGCTGCTGTGCGGCTGTCCCTTGAAATTATTTCGGTAGCGGTCTTTACACCACTCTCCGCATCAAAGGAAAGCGTTCCGGAAGAAAGTCCTACCTGTGAGCAGAGTATATTAAGAAGTGCATTTATTGCCTTGATATGCTCGTCCACTCTCAGTACGACCGTGTTATCCGTAATTTTAAGGTCACGATCTTCATCGCATTTCAGTGCAACATATGCTTCGTCATCTGCGTCAAAATACTGTCTCGGCTCGCCTGTCGTAATATCAACTACCGTCTGTACACATGATGACGGCACTATGATACGCTTTTTGCCAAGCACAAATTCTCTTGAAAAGCTGTCAAACGCAACATCAAGCGCTTTAAGAGTATCCGCCGCATTTGCAAAAGCAGGCAAGCCAAGCGGTATATCCGGAAAAATATTATTTGAATATGCGGTCCTGAAGCAGGAAAACAACGGCATTTCGGAAACTCCGTCATATCTTATGCTGTCCTTAAGACCCTTATATACCTTATCGGCGGGAACTTCCCTTCCGATCGTCATACCGTCCTTGCTGCAAAAAACACGGTTTGTTACGGCAGGCGTACCGTTTTTATTTTCATGCAGCTCAAAAAGCGTAAAGTATTTTCCGCCCATAAATTTCACGCTTTTGAAGCATCCGCCCTTTATGCCTGTAAAATCCCACTCGGTAGGAACAAATCCGTTTCCGAAAACGCAGTCTATGCCTATTCTGCCGCCGCTTATATACGGTCGGAACACACAGCTGCCCATTGCAAACGCTCTTGAAAGAATATCGTGCATCTTTCCGTACAGATCATTTTCCTCAAGCGTTCTTTTTACAAACTTGCCTGCCTTTTCATTGGAAAATATTATCTCCGGCACTTCCGCAAATGCAAGCACGGCAAATCTGTCGCAGAGTATCTTTGCCGCATTCAGCATTGCAAGACTTCTGCTGCCGCCTCTGTACAGACCGTTTTTCTTTACATACCTCCATTCGGGCTCTCCCGAATATATCCTTTCGCATCGGTTCAGCATATTATAGTACTCCGCAAGTCCCGAAACCTCTGCCTCGGGAAAAACCGCTCTTATCTCCTCACATACGCCCATAACAATTTATCACCCTTTCTGTATATTTTCATTTCAAATCAATCACGCTTTTCATCACAAACTCCGTTGAATATTCCTGTGCGTCAAGACTGTCAATATTTGCGCTGCCGTTATCAAGACGGACATCATCTTCGCTCCATACCGCCTCGGAAAAAGCCTCTGCGGTATGTATGCAATGACGCATGATCTTATATCTCCCTGCCCCAAAAAGAGATGTATAAAATCTTATTCTGTCCTTTATCGGACCCTTTCTTGCATTATGCACCGCTATCGGAAGCTTTCTTGCCGCCGCCTCGTTTCTTATTCCTCTTATAAGCACCTGTTCTGCGCTGTCGCAATACAAATCGGTAACCCGGTATTTTTCAAGCGCTCGTTCAAGGAAATCACACACCGCCTTTTCAAGCTCGTTTGGAGTAAGCTCCTCCTTACTGTACCATTCGTCAATCGTTACAAGTTGGCGCAGATTTGTTGTGTATCCCGTAAGATTAAGCGCATGAGCCGATCCGTTGCCCCCGAAATCAAGACCTGCCGTACAATAAATAATATCCTCCGGCGGCGCATCAAGCATAAAGCGTCCCGGATCATCTGCAAAGGTACGGTATATCGTGCCCTCGGCAGCCTTCCACAAACCGTTTATAAACCTGTCGTAATACACCGTGCCGGCATATTCCTTTTTCAATGCCGAAACAAAGCTTTGCGGCAGAAATTTATTGTCGTCAATTGTAAAACGCATTTTATATATATCCGCATCGCTTTGCAGGAATTTGTTGAACCAATGCGACGGTGCATCGGGATTGCAGGTCCCGTCAAAGCACGCACCTTCTTTATCAAGACGTGATTTTAACATCTGAAAGACAGACTCTGCCCAGGTGGTAATTTCATCGCCGTAGCAGTACGCAAGACCACTGCCCTGAAGCTTTTCCGCCTGATTTGCCTTATCCGCACCGAGCGCATAGCAATTTTTTCCGAAAAGCTTTATCCTGCCACTGTTGTTTGCATTTCCGACAAGCTCTGCGCCCCATATATCACGCATAGGCTCAAGTATATTTCGCTCAAGCGTTGACTGTGTATTGCCCAGAAGAACGATAAGTCCGTCCGGCGCATGACGTATCCTGTATGGTATGCGAAAATAATCAAGATATGTCTTTCCCGAACGTGTCGCACCATAAGAAATGTTCCAGCGATGAAAATGCTTCACCGTATTTTCCCATACCTCACGCTGCTTTGCCGTAAAAATCGTATCACCTCCATTTAAAAATCCCGCCTCCCGCCCCAAAGTATTTTTTATTTTGCGTCCATCACCTCAGAAAGTCTGCGCAGGACCTCGTCCAGCTTTTCAACGGAACTGTCAGCAGGTTCAGGCTTATCACTCCATCCGCTGAAATTATTGGCAAGAAAAAATTTTGCTCCGGAATACTGTCCCTTATCAAAAAGCTTCTCCTCAGCAAAGCACTCTATCTTTGCAAGTGCACGGTCGATAACGTCCATATACCGTTTTTTGCCTGAAAATTCAAGCAGCTCACGTCTTGATGAAAATCCCAGCGCAAGTGCAAGCCCGGTCACGGTAAGCGGTCTTTCAGGCACTTCCATCATAGGATTTCCGCTTTTGTCAAACATGAGCTCTCCCTCCTCATCAAGCATCTGTACGCCTTTACAGCTTTTAAAATAGTTCTCCGCACGTCTTTCAAGCTCCGCCGTGCTTTTTACTCTGAACGGCAGCTTTTCCATCTCATCACCTCTTCGTCCTGTCCTGTACACATCATATCACCGTTTTTGCGTAACATACAATCACATATTTTTATTGCATTTTGCATAATTCAACATATAGTTTTATATACATAAATTACATATTTCAATTGTCTGTCCTGCTTTGATAATTATGGAAATACCATTTGACAAACAACTTGGCACCTACATATTTACAAAAATTATACTTAACAAATTTTATAAAATATAATTTACATAAATATTCTTATTTGTATTTGTTGTCTTTGATAATTTAACTTGTCGATATTAATTTGTGCAGAATGTATATTTGACAAACTTTCTTTGGTGCAAAACTATAAAAATCCCGAAAACGTATTGACAAAGTTTATTAACACGGATATAATAAATAACAGTAAATAAAAAATAAAAACGGAAACCGTAACGAATTACGATTCCCGTTTAGCAAATTCACAAATCTTGATTATTTCTATTTCTTTTTCATAAACTTCCTTAATTTCCGACAAAATGGCGTTCACTGCTTTAGTGAGCGCCATTTTGTCGTTCATAAAAACACAACGTCACGAAGGTATTGTGCTTTTGTCTTATCCGCTCAAAATTCTCAACGCACTGCAATTCGCAGGGGCGAATTTCATATCCGCACGAACGTATGAGTATGTGTTTATCGTAAAAAAAGCAATACCTCATATGAGCGTGAAGTATTGCCTTATTCTTTACATTATCCATACAGCTATAATATCCGCAAGATATGCCGCAACGCACGCTGCGACCGCAACAACTATAAGCGACTTGTTCTTGAACGAAAGTATCACCGCAGCTATAAGTCCGCATACCGCCGATATCATGCTGCCCGTAGAATACAGCACCGCAGGTATCGTCATTGCTCCAAGCACCGCATACGGCACATAATACAAAAAATCCTTTATAAATTTGGATTCTATCTTCTTTCTGAAAATAACTATCGGCAACATACGTATCAGATATGTAACACCTGCCATCACAAGTATATATATGTATACGGGATATGCCGTCATTCCGCACCCTCCTCATTTTCCGACTTGACAGGGAAAAGCGCCGCACCAAGCACCGACGCCGCAAGGGCACATATTATTATGACAAATCCGCTTGATACCCCCGAAAGAGCCGGAATATATTTAAAGCAGCAGCTAAGTCCTGCGGCTGCCGCCACTACCGTAAGAACACCGACCGATTTCCTTGCAGGCGGTATGAATATCGCTATAAACATACCGTATATCGCAATTCCGAGTGCGGCTTTAATACGCTCCGGCAGTACCTCTCCGGCAACACCGCCGAGCAGTGTTCCTGCACTCCAGCATATAAACGGTATAAGAATAAGTCCGTACATATAACGTCTGCTTATTTCTCCCGTTCTTCCGGACGCCACGGCAAATATCTCATCGGTGATACCAAATGAAGCAGCCAGCCTGTGGGGCGTTGTAAAACCCGAATCAAGCTTCTGTGAAAGGGATATACTCATCAGCGCATATCTCATATTTATAATTAGCTGTGCAAGTATCATTTCAACAAGCGTACCTCCTGCCGCAATAATTCCCAATCCTGCGACCTGTCCTGCGGAAGTAAGATTCGTCATGGATATCATAAGTGCGGAAAACACAGACAGTCCTTCAGACACAGCCATTATGCCAAAGCTGAACGAAACAGAAAGATATCCCAGTCCTATAGGGATACCGTCTTTCAACCCGTCTGAAAAGCTTCCGTTCTTCTTTTCGGACATAAACTTCAAACCTCCCAGAAAATAAAAACTCACAAATACGCACACAAAACATATTATATCAAAGAAATCCGAACTTTTCAATGTACAAATTTACTAATTACCGCACATAACAAACGGTATATATACGTTGATTTCAGCATACATATACTCTGCTTATTTTTTACATTCTCGTTGGAATTTTTGTATAACATGTCAAAAAGCGTATCCGTAAATTATGTGTAATGCTACAAAATATTCTTTTTTAATGTTAATTTTGCTAAAAATTTGTATTGCCACTTGTATTTTTTGTGCAAATATGATATAATGGCTATCAGAAAATCAAATTCAATAAGGGGCTTGCCCCGTCATTCAACGCGGCAAGCCGCAGCGAAGCTGCGATGAAGTTTCAGTTGGGATTCAATCCCCCAATTGAAACTGAATATGGAACCCGCCGCCTTAAAGACGGGGGACATCTTGCCTAAGTTATATTTGTAAAGGAGGCTTTTTTATGAGTTATACTGTTATCACAATAGGACGTCAATTCGGAAGCGGAGGGCATGTTATCGGTCAGAAGCTTGCAGAAAAGCTCGGATTTGCATACTATGACAAAAAGCTTATTGAAATGGCTGCCGAAAAAAGCGGTCTTAGCCAGGGTATGCTCTCGGACGTTGACGAAAAGGCGGCAAATCCATGGCTGTATGCAGCAATGAATCAGACAGGTCAGACAAATTTCGGCACGGTAAATTTCTGCACGAATGACACTCTTTTCAACACACAGGCAGAAATCATCAGAAATATTGCAAAGACAGAAAACGCTGTTATTGTAGGCAGATGCTCCGACTATGTTCTGAGGAATCAGGACGTCAATATTATAAATGTTTTCATCTATGCGCCGATGGCGGCACGCATAAAAAGAACAATGGAACGCAACGGCATCACCGAAGCTCAGGCTGTTTCTCTCATAAAAAAGACCGACAAACAGCGTAAATTCTACTATGAGTTCTACACCGACGGAAAGTGGTCGTCACATTCCAACTATGACATCACAATAAATAGTGAAAAATTTGGTCTTGATGGCTCGGCTGACATTATCTGCGGCGCTGTCAATCTCAAATAACCTCTTAAAAATTTACAGATCAAAAAAGGCGAAGCATTTTATTATGGCAGTACCGCACAGAGCTTGTGAGGTACTGCCATATGTTTCGCCTTGATTTATGTATGATGAAACCCCATGAAACATACCATTACTGGAGTGTTTTGCAGCAAAGTTTTTTTGTAACCGAATTGTTATCAATTGTCATTGTATTGTATAGGTTATTTAATTGACATTGTTGTATTTTGATGTTAAAATATACTTGCAGAAGCAAATTTTAAGATATATAGTGCATTGAATATATATCTGAAAGCAAGCAAATACACAACTCAAGCGAAAGAAAGGATGGTATGTTTATGTTAAAACAATTTTCAAAATCATTTTTGAGCTGTTTGCTTGCTGTGATAATGGTAGTAACTCTTATGGCTATTCCATCATCCGCAGCAACAATAAAGCTTAACAGATCCTCAATGGCTCTTACCAAGGGCTATTGCACCACCCTGAAGGTGTCCGGTACTTCCAAAGCAGTTACCTGGTCAACAGGCGACAAGACGATCGCTACCGTTTCTTCATCCGGTAAGGTCATTGGTAAATCACTCGGCAGTACCTATATCTATGCTAAGGTAAGCGGCAAAACTCTTAAATGTAAAGTAAGGGTAGTTGCAGGCAAGATCACTGCAGACGAGGACGAGATCTCACTTGAAGAGGGCGAAAAGACTACTGTTCGCATCAAAGCAATCGGTACTCATACAATCTCCGCAAAATCTACAAACCGCAAGGTCGTAAAGGCTACATGGAGCGGCGCTAAGTTCAGCGGCGACTACATCAATCTCACCCTCACAGGTATCGGCGAAGGTGAGGCAAGAGTTAAGGTTTATGCAAAGTATTACTCCTCTACTGTTTACAAGTACATTGACGTAACAGTCGGCGAAAGCGGACTTTCAGATGATGATGATTACGATGATAATTATTACAATAACTCTATCACACCTTCACAGACTTCCGTAACACTTGCAGAAGGTCAAACCGCTACGATAAAAGTTTATTGCTCCAATCCCAGAACGCTTTTGGTATCATCCGGCAACCGTTACTTTGCAACGGCAGTAATTGAAAATCGTTTCACCAAATATATTACAGTAAATATCACCGGTGTGTCTGCGGGTAATACAACAGTTAAGGTTTATAACGGAAACAATTCTTCCGAATCGGCAACTATCTCTGTCAAGGTTTCATCACAGGCATACGGATATTATAAGATATCGACAATTGCGCCGTCTCCTCTGACATCTACTGATACTATCATCAACTTCCAGGATAGCTACGGCCGTACAAAATATATGCTTGTTCCTCACGGCTATGACAGTGCAGAGGTAAATTCACTCATTGCAAAGGATATTGGTTACTACTCTTATTACAAGCTTTACACAAATGTTCCTTCTCGTCGTAAAAGCACAGACTTGACAAAATCAGTACAGACATATTTTGGAAACAAGCTTGTGACAAGATATGTGCTTCTGCCTCAGAACTACGATGAACCTCAGCTTAATACCGAACTGGCAAAATATATAGGTTCATATGAATACTACAAGATATACACATCATCTCCCACAAGGATCATATACTCCGACGAGATCATTACTTGGACAAAGGATATCTCATTAGACGGCAAAATCCAGAAATCAACAAGATATCTCCTCATTCCTTTGGGAATGAGCGACTCCGATATTGTTAAGAAAATTCAGGAGGATGATGCCGGATTTGCTTCAACCATCTACTACCAGCCGCTTACAACACTTCCTTCATCTATTGAAGTCGGTGACTCGATCTTCACATGGGTAAATCCAAAATCCAATACTACAAAATATATGATCCTCCCGGCAAACTACAACTTTGTAAAGCGAAATGACGCTATTTATTCCGACACAGGTGTTTACTGCTACTTCACGGTATACTCAACCAAGCCTACTGTCAAGGATTCTACCAGAGAACAGGTCGTTCCAATTTCTGTTCTTGCAGGTAATTCCACTGTAAGCGGATATATGCTTATCGACACAAAGGATAAGAATGCAGAAGCACTTCGCGTATCAGGTATTAACGGCTCCTACAACTACTATCCTCAGAGCTGACATATAACAACATCAGCCGTCTGCACTAAACGCAGGCGGCTGATGTTTACACACACATATCAAAAGCTCCGCAGTTTATGCTGCGGAGCTTTCCCTTTTTGCAGTCATATCAGCTTTTTTCCTTTACTCTGACCTTTGAGATAACCATTGCAAGTATAAATATTACAGCCGCAAACAGAAGCTCTATAATGATATATGACAAGTATTCATTTATTGAGAACACAGCTGTATTTGTAAGCATATCGTTTGCTTTGACATACCAATATGCAGGAAGAAATCTTGCAATCATAAGCACTTCATCGCCTAAAAATTCCTGCGGTACAAACACACCGCACAAAAAGCTCATACCAATTCCCAATATATTTGCGACCGCCGTTACCGCATTCGGACTTTTTACAAGCATTGATACAAGAAGCGATAAGCCTGCCGCTACAAGCATGAACGCCACGCCGTTTAAAAATGCCAGCCAATAACTTCTGTCAAATGTAAAGCTGCACATAAATCCATATGCAATGAAAAATATTGCAACCACCGCCATTGAGCATACGGTCAGCCCCAGCATAGACTGAAACGTCTGCTGCAAGACCGGTATCGGCGAACAGAACGTTCTGTTTCGTATCTCCTTGCTGTTTATTGTTATAAACACGGGTGAAAACGCCATTATCATTATTGATATAAATACATAAGCGAGAAAGTTGAAATAAGTGACATTTGAGCTGCTTTCAAGCGTATTCATCTTTATATCAGTTTCATATTCAAGTGCCGAAGCCGCTTTTTCGACAGCTTCATCAAGACTGCAGCCCGACGCTTTATATCCCAGCACGGTTTTTACATAATTATCAAGCTGCATATCCATAAGCTCGGTCGTATAAACTCCGGGAACGGTGCAGTTTGAAAAAAGTCCGTCCGTTTCGCTGCGTTCAAGCTTTTCGGCATATCCCTCTTTTATGGTAAAAACATAATTTACACGCTGATAATAAAGAGAATCAATCAGAGTATCCTTATTTGTTTCGATATTTTCAATATCATGCATCGTTGCTATATATTCTTCAAGCGCATATGACTCAGGAGAGTTATCCTCATTTACAATGCAGACCTTAAGCCTTGTATTTACGTATATTGAATTATTTTCGACAGTGCTGGTTATGCCTACTACGGACATGACAAATGTTATGACCATATACATTATTATAGTGGAAATTTTCGTAAGAGATATCTTCATGAAAATCTTAAAGAGATGCATACTTCTTCCTCCTTGTCATAAAATATCCGCCTATTGTAAATACTGCCGACAGTATAAGAATGGAAATGACCTTTTCGGTGTACCTTTCGTAATCAGTATAGATATTCAGACAGTAAAACATATCGGAGATCATTGCGGCAGGATTCAGTTCATTTACGATAGGTGCTCTCTTTGCAAGAACAGCTTTCATATTTCCAATCATAAGACCGCTTAAAAATGAAGCCGACATTGAAACCGTCATTATAACAGCGACCTTTACACTCTCGGACATTCTTCCTATTGAGCCTACGAAAAAGCCCATTGTTATTCCGACAAGACTTCCTATTGCCGAGGAGAGATAAACCATATGTATCCTGTCGCCCATATCTACCTTTAACACGAAAATTATATAAGTAACGGAAACTGAGATACACAGAACCTGTGCAATGTATTTTGCAAGCACCTCCGCTGTTACGGACACCAATTTATTTGTCGGTGAGCAGCATCTTCTTGCACCTATCGGAGAAAGATTTGCTTGACTGTCGGTAGCTATCGCCAGACCCGTAAGAGCGCTGTAAAGGCATACCATTGCGAGCAGATTATAAAAATACTGGATATACGGATTCATATTTCCGCTTGTAAGTGGGATATTTTCATTTAATTCCGCACCATCCGACATAAACGTTTCGATTACCGTACCAAGCTTTTCGGGGTGATTTTGCATCGTATCAAGTATGACCGCTTCCTGTGCTTTATACTGCGAAACGAAATAGCTCGCTATTGTCATTGTTATACCGTCATTCTTCACTTCAATATCAACATCATCGGCAGTCGTTTTGAAGATTACCTTTATCTCTTCTTCACGTAACATTTTCTGCGCTTTTTCATATGTAACATACTCAATCGAAAACAACGGTTCGTCCGAATTTGAGATTTCATCCAACACTTTTGTAAACGCCTCATATTTTTCCATTTCCGCGACCGCCGCAGGAATAGTTTCAAACTTTTCCGAGCTGTCATAAATACTCATAAATGCCATATTAAAAAAAGTTGCAAGAGCCATTGGGAAAAGTATTATCCAAATTATCGTTTCCTTCTGACGCATAGTCTTAAGAAAGCCATATTTAAAATTATTCCAGAACATAGCTTATCACGCCTCCGAATCTCTTAAATGCTTGCCTGTTATCTCAAGGAACACGTCATTCAGCGTTGGCAGCTGTGAATATACTTTGCCGAAATAAATATCATTTTCCCGAAGGATATTCAGCACCTTTATCAGATTGTGCTTACCTCCGCTGCACTTTACCGTAAGCCTGCCGTCCTCATATACGACCTCATATATATGAGTCTGCTCTCTCAGCAGAGCAATAATTTTTTCATCGGCAAATGCTGTTTCAATAACGATGGTTTCGGTATTTTTTATCATGCTTTTAAGTTCGTCCTTAGTACCTATCGCAAGATTTTTTCCTTTGTCTATTATTGCGATACGAGTACATATCTGCTCAACCTCTTCCATATAATGCGATGTATAGATAACGGTAGCACCCTGCTCATTAAGACGCTGTATTCCCTCCAGAATACTGTTTCTGCTTTGCGGGTCAACTGCAACGGTAGGTTCATCAAGTATGATGAGCTTTGGCTTATGTGCAATACCGCAGGCAATATTCAGTCGGCGCAGAAGTCCTCCCGAAAGCTTTTTGGGGCGGAATTTCACAAAGTCACGCAGCGAAACAAAGTCTATCGCCTCTTCAACATACTGCTTTCTCAACGTCTTATCCTTTACATACAAACCGCAGAAGTAGTCTATATTTTCATACACGGTAAGCTCTTCAAACACCGCCACATTCTGCATAACGATACCTATCTGTGATTTTATATCATAGCTTTCGGGAGTCATTTCCTTTCCGAATATTTCGATATTTCCCTTATCAAACTCCAGCAGTGAAAGCAGGCAGTTTATTGCCGTGGTCTTTCCCGAACCGTTGGGACCTAAAAGTCCGAACACCTCGCCCTGCTCTATTTCAAGATTAAAATGGTCAAGTGCGATAAGGTCCTTATAACGCTTCACAAGATTTTCTATCTTTACAACTGTCTGTGCCATAACATTATCCCCTTCTTTCTTATTGTACCTATATTGTAACATATCAGAAAAATTATTATAAGTGTCAAACGTCAGAAAGTAATATGACAAATGTCACTTTCAATTTTAGGCAATACCGCACAGAGCTTGTGCGGTATTGCCTTTACATACGGCAAAAGCAAAAAAGGCAGTCCGGAAAGCATATCCGAACTGCCCTGAATTTATTAAAATTACGCTTTTTTAGCGCCTTCCCAGTCCTTGAGGAACCGCTCGATACCGTTATCCGTAAGAGGATGCTTTATCATCTGTCTGATAACATTTGCAGGAACCGTTGCGATATCACAGCCAAGTCTTGCACAAGCTGTAACATGAATTGGGTTTCTTATAGAAGCAGCAATAATTTCCGTGCCAATACCCTGTGCGTTGAAAATATCAACGATCTCCTCGATAAGTTTAAGTCCCTCCATTCCGATATCATCAAGTCTGCCAAGGAAAGGAGATACATATGTTGCACCTGCATTTGCAGCAAGCATTGCCTGTGCAGCAGAGAAAACAAGAGTTACATTTGTGTGTATACCCTTTGCCGTAAGCATCTTACAAGCCTTAAGACCCTCTTCACACATAGGAAGCTTGATAACGATATTATCATTGATTGCAGCAAGAGGGAGCGCCTCCTCAACCATCTTATCCGCTTCAAGAGAAATGACCTCTGCGGAAATAGGACCGTCAACGATAGTTGTGATCTCCTTTACAACCTCCTCAAAAACTCTGCCCTCTTTTGCAATAAGTGAGGGGTTTGTCGTAACGCCGCATATAACTCCGAGATCGTTTGCCCATCTGATGTCATCAACATTTGCAGTATCAATAAAAAGCTTCATGATTTTTCCCAACCTTTCAATATGTTAATATATGTATTAAAGTGCCGCAAGCGCAGCATATTTATCCTTAAGAGCAGGATATATTTCCGTATAAAGCTTATAATATTTTTCATATACGGAAACATTTTCCAAAACAGGTGCCTGAGTTTTGTCAAAACCTACAATAGCCTTGCAAGCCTCAGGAACGGATTTGTAAACTCCTGCGCCTACAAATGCAAGAATTGCAACGCCCAGAGCAGGCCCTTCCTTAGAGGAAGCCGTCTTAACCGAACAATTGTACAGATCGGCAAGCATCTGCCGCCAAAGCGGAGAAGTTCCGCCGCCTCCGCAAGCCATCATATCGGATACATTTATATTCATCTCACGGCATATCTCAACGCAGTCACGGAGTGAATAAGCAACGCCCTCCATTACCGCACGGAGCATATGCTTTTTGGTATGCACGGCTGAAAGTCCAAAGAAAACGCCTCTTGCATCCGGGTCAAGATGCGGAGTTCTTTCGCCCATAAGATACGGCAGATACAAAAGTCTGTCTGCGCCTATCGGGATAGTTTCCGCTTCCTTATCCATAAGGTAGTATTCATCAACGCCCATAAGCTTTGCAGTTTCCTTTTCAGCGCCGCAGAAATTATCACGGAACCATTTCAGAGAAAGACCTGCACCCTGTGTAACGCCCATTATATGCCAGCATCCGGGAACAGCCGCACAGCAGGTATGAACTCTGCCCTTGGGGTCAATGGAAACATTTGATGTATGTGCAAAAACAACGCCGCTTGTACCGATAGTGGTAAATGCCTTTCCGTCCTCGACAACGCCTGTTCCTACAGCGGCAGCGGCATTATCGCCTGCACCTCCGACAACGGGAGTGCCTTCCTTAAGACCTGTCATTTCCGCAATTTCCTTAGTTACATATCCTGTTATCTCACAGGACTCATAAACCTTGGCAAGCATGGACATATCAATTCCGAGAGTATCGCATACCTCTTTGCTCCAACAGCGGTTCGGCACGTCAAGAAGCTGCATACCGGAAGCGTCTGAAACCTCCGTTGCATATTCGCCGGTAAGCATAAATCTGATATAGTCCTTAGGGAGAAGGATATGCTTACATTTTGCATAGTTTTCAGGCTCAGCATTCTTGACCCAGAGTATCTTTGCGGCAGTCCAGCCTGTAAGTGCAGGATTAGCCGTAATTTCAATAAGCTTTTCTCTGCCGAGCTTAGTATTCATCTCGTCAACTTCCTTGGCTGTTCTCTGATCGCACCAAATGATAGACGGACGTATTACCTTATTATCCTCATCAAGCATAACAAGACCGTGCATCTGTCCCGAAAGACCTATGCCGCAGATATCATTCTTATCAACGCCGCTTTTTTCCATTACCGTTTTCATGGTAGAAACGGCAGCTTTATACCAGTCCTCCGGCATCTGCTCGGCATATCCGTTTTTAGGCTGATACAAAGGATATTCAACCGCTGCCGATGCAATAACTCCTCCCTTTTCGTCAAAGAGAACGGTTTTTGTACCGCTGGTGCCGATATCAACGCCTATTGCATATTTCATCTTTATCATTCCTCTCAATTCGATATCATAATTTTATCGTATGCGAAAAAATCAACTGCTCCGTTGATTGAAATGCAACCCCTGTATCAAACAGAGGTTGCACAACAAATTGTTTTACATATTGAAAAGAATATTGTTTACGATAGCTTCAAGCATTTCCTGTCTGCCGCTTGAAAGCGAAGAAGTAACTTCACCCTTTTCAAGAGCATATTTTTCAAGCTCTGCAAAGCCAACCTTGCCGTCGATAATATCCTTACCGATACCCGTATTCCAGGAAGCGTAACGGTCGTCAACAAACTTGTCAATTCTGCCGTCCTCAATAAGCTTAAGAGCAGCCTTGAAACCGAGTGCAAATGCGTCCATACCTGCAATATAGCTATGGAAGATATCCTCGGGAGTGTATGAGCCTCTTCTTGCCTTAGCGTCAAAGTTAAGACCGCCATTTGTAAAGCCGCCCGCCTTGATAACCTCATACATACAGAATACCGTATCATAAATATTTGTCGGGAACTGGTCTGTATCCCAGCCGAGAAGCGGATCGCCCTGGTTAGCGTCAATAGAACCGAATACGCCGTTTTCTCTTGCTGTTCTGAGCTCATGCTGGAATGTGTGCTGAGCAAGCGTAGCGTGGTTAGCTTCAATGTTCATCTTGAAGTCCTTATCAAGACCATACTTGCGCAGGAATCCGAGAACGGTGGCAGTATCGAAATCATACTGGTGCTTTGTGGGTTCCTTCGGCTTAGGCTCGATGTAGAAGTCGCCTGTGTAGCCCTGTGAACGAGCATATTCAACAGCCATCTTCATAAGACGTGCCATATTGTCAAGCTCAAGACCCATATTTGTGTTAAGGAGAGTTTCATAACCCTCACGGCCGCCCCAGAAAACATAACCCTTACCACCGAGCTTTATTGTAGCGTCGATAGCCTTTTTAATCTGTGCTGCGGAGTAAGCAAAAACGTCTGCGGAAGGAGATGTGCCTGCGCCGTGCATATAACGAGGGTGATCGAAGCATTTTGCAGTACCCCAGAGGCACTTCTTTGTGGGATCGGCTTTCATTTTTTCTGCGATATAATCAACTACTTCTTCAAACTTTGCGTTTGTTTCTGCAAGTGTGCCGTACTCGGGAGAAAGGTCACGGTCATGGAAGCAGAAATAATCAATAGAAAGCTTATCCATGATCTCGAAAGCAGCGTCAACCTTAGCTTTAGCTCTTGCCATGCTGTCAGTTTCGCCCCATGTTTTGTCAGCAGTACCGCATCCGAACATATCAGTGCCGTCGCCGCCCATTGTATGCCACCATGAAAGTGCAAACTTGAGGTGTTCTCTCATAGGCTTGCCGTTGATGATCTCATCGGGATTATAATACTTGAAAGAAAGGGGATTAGTGCTTGCTTTGCCCTCATAGGGGATCTTTCCGATACCTTTAAAAAATTCGCTCATAATTCAATTCCTCCAAAAATTATTTCAGCAAATATGTACGCTTGCTAAGGATATATTACACAGAAACAGGATATATAACCTCCTATTTCCGTTTTTGATATCACCTTAACTACATTTTACTATGTAATCGATTTACTGTCAAGAGGATTTTGTAAAAAACATATAAACATTGCTGCTAATTTACATAGTGTCTCCAAAAAGACTTTTAAGGCAATACCGCACAGAGCTTGTGAGAAAGATGCGAAGTCAGATTTTTCGGCAGATCGTGCAAAAATTTTGAAGGCATACTGTCGTATGTCAAGAAATTTTTGTGCGACATGACGGAAAATCTGCAAGCAGATTTCGTGTAAAGCCGTCATGCGGGCTTTGTGCGGTATTGCCTTAACGGTTCGCCATAAAAAATACCGCAGCCGTATTTCAGACTGCGGTATGTACTGTTTGCATCTTACATGGACTTGTGGAATGTTCTCGAAATTACATCGTCCTGCTGTTCCTTTGTAAGCTTAATAAAGTTTACAGCATAACCCGATACCCTAACCGTGAGCTGGGGGTATTTCTCAGGGTGCTTCTGTGCGTCAAGAAGAGTTTCTCTTGTAAAAACATTTACATTAAGATGATGTCCGCCCTTTTCAACATATCCGTCAAGCAATTCAATAAGATTATCTACCTGCTGAGTGTTTATACCTGCCATAATTTATTCCTCCATATCCTTTTGTATAGTGGGTACGCAGCAAGCCGACTGCTGATTTCCGCAGTCAAGGCTTCTGCCCGTTGAAACGGTAAATTCACCGTCTATGTCCTCGGCGGACACGTTTATATGTCCGCTGCCTTCGGACATGAGCTTGTCGATCATTGCCGCAAGCTCGTCCGCTTTTTTATTTTCATTCATAGCTTAATCCTCTTCTGCAAGCTTGTCAAGGTCTATCTCGCCCACAAATATCCTGTCGTCCTTGCCCAAAGCGTCCGGTATGATTGAGAATGTGTTTGAGATACCGTCCTGTGCGTTCTTGAACGGAAGCTTTGCAACAGACGCAAGTGACGCTGTTGCACCGTGCGTATCACGTCCGTGCATTGGATTTGCACCCGGCGCAAGAGGCTCACCCATTTTTCTGCCGTCGGGAGTATTGCCCGTTTTCTTGCCGTATACAACATTTGATGTTATCGTAAGAATTGACATTGTGGGGATACTGTGTCTGTAAGTGTGGTGCATACGTATCTTATCCATAAATCTGTTTACGATATCCACCGCAATGCTGTCAACACGGTCGTCATTATTTCCGTATTTCGGATAATCACCCTCTGTCTGATAATCAACAACTATTCCGTCCTCATCTCTTATGCACTTTACTTTTGCATATTTAACAGCACTCAAGGAGTCAGCAACAACGGAAAGTCCTGCAATGCCTGTTGCAAAATATCTCTTTACATCTCTGTCATGGAGAGCCATCTGAAGCTTTTCATAGCAATATTTATCATGCATATAGTGGATAATGTTAAGTGTATTGACATAAAGTCCCGCAAGCCAGTCCATCATAGCGTCATACTTTTCCATAACATCATCGTAATCAAGGTAATCTCCCTCAACGGGACGATATTTCGGTGCGACCTGTACCTTAAGCCGTTCATCAACGCCGCCGTTTATTGCATAAAGCAGACACTTTGCAAGATTTGCTCTTGCACCGAAGAACTGCATTTCCTTGCCTACCACCATTGATGATACGCAGCAGGCGATAGCATAGTCGTCGCCGTGCACAACACGCATGATATCATCATTTTCATACTGTATGGAAGATGATTTTATAGACATTTCCGCACAATATCTCTTGAAATTCTGCGGCAGGCTCACAGACCAAAGCACCGTCATATTAGGCTCAGGCGCAGTACCGAGATTGTCAAGTGTATGCAGATATCTGAACGAGGTCTTTGTTACCATGTGACGTCCGTCAATGCCCATACCGCCGATAGATTCGGTTATCCATGTCGGGTCGCCCGAAAAAAGCTCGTTATATTCCGGAGTACGTGCAAATTTAACGATACGCAGCTTCATAATGAAGTGATCGATATATTCCTGAGCCTGTTCCTCCGTAATAAGTCCAAGCTCCATATCCCGCTTGATGTAGATATCAAGGAATGTAGATGTACGTCCCAAACTCATAGCTGCGCCGTTTTGTTCCTTTACGGCGGCAAGATATCCGAAATAAAGCCACTGCACAGCTTCCTTTGCATTAGCGGCAGGTCTTGAAATATCAAAGCCGTATATCTCACCAAGCTTTTTGAGCTCCTCAAGTGCTCTTATCTGATCGGTGATCTCCTCTCTTAAACGGATAGTTTCGGAGGTCATACGCCTTAATGTAGTTTCAAACTGATGCTTTTTATCTTCGATAAGCCTGTCCACGCCGTAAAGCGCAACTCTGCGGTAATCTCCGATAATTCTTCCTCTGCCGTAAGCGTCGGGCAAACCCGTGATGATAGCGGATTTTCTTGCCATTTTCATTTCGGGTGTATATGCATCAAAAACGCCATGATTATGGGTTTTTCTGTATTTTGTAAAGATATCGACTATTTCCGGGTCTACCTCATAGCCGTTTTCATGACAAGCATTCTGTGCCATTCTTATTCCTCCGAACGGCTGTAAAGAACGCTTGAACGGCTTATCCGTCTGAAGACCGACTATCTGTTCCTTGTCACGGTCAAGATATCCTGCCGCATGGGAAGTAATAGTCGAAACGATCTTTGTATCCATATCGAGAACGCCGCCTGCTTCACGTTCTTTTTTTGAAAGCTCGGTGATCTGCTCCCAGAGAGCCTTTGTATTTTCGGTAGGTCCTGCAAGGAAGCTGCTGTCACCGTCATACGGCGTATAATTTTTCTGAATAAAATCTCTGACATTTACAGCGCTGCTCCATCTTCCGAGCTTAAATCCTGCCCATTCTGCTGGTAAATTTTTCATAACAAGCCTCCTGTATATAAGTGTAAATATGCTTCTTTTTCAAATTTACACATTCCCTAAAATTTCCGTGCGGCATCATCCCTGTTCCGCATAATTATTGTAACACATTTGCTTGCACTATACAAGGGGTTTTCGACAAAATACATTATTTTTATCAATATATTGATAATTTATTCATCCAGACCACAAGTTCTTGTATATATTACACTTAAAATATACCGTTTTTGTATACTTTTTATTTTTTATTGTACAGTCACCTGTTCCATATAAATCATATTTAATTATTATTAACAAAAAGTACACAATTGTAAAAAATGACCGTTCATATCTTAACATTGAACATTTAAATCGGCGGATTGCCGCTTTACAATATGTAAATATTATACTATAATAATACAGGAAATTAAGCAAAATGATCAGGAAGTGTAAGTTTGAAAACAAGTTTTCAAACTGCGGGTTTTGTGCTTTCCGGACTGTCGTCCGAAATTTTGCTTTGCAAAACCACCCAAAACATAGAGAAAGGAGAACATATGCTTCTGACGAAGCATGGTCATAAAAATGAACAAAGACCTTACATTAGGAAACCCCGGAAAAGTGCTTATAAGCTTTACCATACCGCTTTTTATCAGCGTGATATTTCAGCAGCTTTACAACATTGCCGACAGCGTTATCGCAGGAAAATTTGCAGGCGAGGACGCTCTTGCCGCAATAGGAGCAAGCTACCCTATCACTATGATATTCATGGCCGTCGCTTTCGGCTGCCAGATAGGCTGCTCCGTTGTAATAAGCAGATTTTTCGGCTCAGGAAATATTGTAAAAACAAAAACAAGTATCTGTACGGCGCTCGTTTCGGGTACGGTGCTTTCGGCTGCGCTGACCCTTATCGGCGTTATTTTCAGTTCACAGCTAATGCAGCTTGTAAATACTCCGGAAAATATTTTTGCGGACGGAAATACATATCTTAAAATATACACGGCAGGATTTATATTCCTTTTTATGTATAATATCACAACGGGTATTTTTAACAGCCTAGGTGACAGCAAAACACCGCTTTATCTGCTGATAGGCTCGTCTGTTATAAACGTGATACTCGATCTGATCTTTGTAATTCCGTTTAAATGGGGCGTTGCGGGCGCAGCATGGGCAACCTTTATCGCACAGGGCGCCGCCTGCATTGTTTCCGTCATATTGCTTTTAAATCGTGTGAAAAATATGCACACGGCTGAAAGCTTTGAATTTTTCAGCTTTAAAGCACTTAAGGAAATATCTTCCGTTGCAATTCCGAGCATACTCCAGCAAAGCTTTATTTCCATAGGCAATCTTTTCATACAGTATATGATAAATGACTTCGGCTCATCCGTAATTGCAGGATATTCCGCCGCAATAAAACTCAACACATTCGCCATAACAAGCTTTGCGACCTTCGGAAACGGCATATCGAGCTTTACCGCACAAAATCTTAGCGTCGGAAAGGTCGACAGGGTAAAAAGCGGCTTTAAAACGGCAATTGTATTTTCGCTTTCAATAGCCGTATTTCTGTTTTTGATATGCTTTTTTCTCGGAGAACAGCTTCTGTCGCTGTTTATGAATGAAGATGCCTCCGAGCTTGCGGCAAAAACGGGACTTGATTTTCTAAGGATAGTTTCCCCGTTTTATTTTACCGTATGCACAAAGCTTATCTGCGACGGCGTTTTAAGAGGCAGCGAAAGTATGGGATATTTTATGGTAGCGACATTTACCGACCTGATACTTCGTGTTATCCTTGCATTTATCCTGTCAAGATTTTTCGGCGAAACGGGAATATGGAGCGCATGGCCAATAAGCTGGGGAATTGCCGCAGTTATGTCGTTTATATTCTACTTAAAAGGCGTCTGGATAAAAGATAAACACAAGGCTTCCGATGCCGCTTTAAATTCATAGCATGAACTCTATACCGCACAGTTTCCGTCAAGGGAAGCTGTGCGGTTATCATTTTACACTAAAAATCACACAATATTTTGTAACTTAAGACTTAAATTATTGTTGACATTTTATACACATCATGGTAAAATATAATTATAAATATGCATATAAAGTATAAATTATAAAATTAAGTTTGGAGAGTTGAATATGCAGTCAAAAAAGATCTTGTCACACGAATATATCTTAAAGCTTCATAAATTTATTATATGCGCAGTATGCGTAATTATGGGCATTATCAATATTGTATCGGGAAATGCAGCTGTGGGAGGCGTTATTGTCGGTGCGGGAATTATTATCACTGTCATAATAACAATTTTCAGGAATATTCCGATCAATACTGCAGCAATGCTTTTATCCGTTACGCAAACGCTGGTAATTATCGCCGCCGCACTTATCAAGGGCGAGCTTAACGCAATGTTCCCTTTGCTTGCGGCTTCCGTTGCAATGTCGGCTACATATTATCAAATGAAGATTATATATACTATTACGGCAATATGCAATATCTCCGCCATTGCAGCAATGTTTAAATTTGACGCTTTTTATAAGGACGCTGAAATGTCGCAGGTGATTCTCGGACTTGTAAGCCTTGATATTGCCATTGCGCTTATCTCCCTGCTTACAACATGGAGCATCAGATTTATCAGCGACGCAAAGGAAAGCACCGCAGAAGCGGAACGTCTTGTTTCCGTGGTAAACCAGAAAATGTCGGAAAGCGAGGAATTAAGCAAAAAACTCACCGATTCCTTTAACGCCGTTTCCGATGCTGCATCAAAGGTAAATGACTCCTCTTCGGAAATGCTTGATATTTCACGCAGATTAAGCGAAAGCTCGACTGAGCAGACCGGGTTTATAGAAGAGCTGAAATCAGAGGTAGACGTCATCAACAGTGACCTGAATCATACTCTTGAAGCCTCCGTAAACGCAGGAGAGCTTGCCGACCAAAGCTGTGAAGCTCTTGCAGAAACCACCAAAAACGTAAACGAAATGATATCCGCAATGCAGAGCATATCGGATGAATCCAAAAAGATCAATAATATTATCGGAACGATAGAGGATATCGCTTTCCAGACAAATATTCTTGCACTTAACGCAGCAGTTGAAGCCGCAAGGGCAGGTACCGCAGGAAAGGGCTTTGCTGTTGTTGCGGACGAGGTAAGAAATCTTGCCACAAAGTCTTCCGAAGCTGCACAAAACTCCACCGTTCTTATAGAAAACATTCTGAAAATGATAGAGGACGGCTCACAAAAGGCTGAAACTGCCGCAAAGGCGATCGCTTATGTAACGGAAATTTCCGAAAAGAGCACTGCCGGTACAAAAAATATTGAAACATATGTAAAAAATCAAACCGAAAGCATTAACGTCATTTCGGAAAATGTATCACAAATACTTGATATCGTTCAACAGAACGCCGCCACTGCCGAAAAATCGGCACAGATCGCAAACGCCGTTGCAAGCGATGTCCGTGATATCAATGCTGTTGTAAGTCAATAAAAAATCAAGGCAATATCGCATAAAACGTGCGGTATTGCCTTGATTTATTACGGTACAAAAAGAGCACCACATATATGTGATTCTCTTCATATATTTTCGAGAGAAAGCGTTGCAACGGCGTTCAAATCCATACCGCCTCTTTTGCCTGCAAGGTAGTCATAATATCCCTGACAACCTATCATAGCGGCATTATCGCCGCAAAGATATAGCGGTGGCATATAAAGCTTAAACCCGTTATTTTGGCACTCCTTTTCAAGCAAAGCACGCACTCCCGAGTTTGCGGAAACGCCGCCTGCAAGCGCAACAGTCTTATATCCGTAAGCCTTTGCCGCAGAAATAGTTTTCTCCACCAATATCTCCGATATAGTTTTCTGAAAAGACGCCGCAAGATCGTTTTTATTGACCTGCTCACCCTTTTGCTCCGCATTGTGCACAAGATTTATTACCGCAGTTTTAAGTCCGCTGAAAGAAAAATCAAACTCACTTCCGTTTATCTTCGGGTGCGGCAGCTTATATACATTCGGATCACCCTGCTGTGCCGCCTTATCTATATGAACGCCACCCGGGTACGGAAATCCCAGAACTCTTGCCGCCTTGTCAAAAGCCTCGCCTGCCGCATCGTCATGCGTACGTCCGAGAACACGAAATTTCGTATAATCTACGACCTCTATAATATGCGAATGTCCTCCGCTTGCGACAAGACAGATATACGGCGGCTTTAACGGCTCTGCACTGTCTGCAGAAGCAAGATAATTCGCCGCAATATGTCCTGCAATATGATGTACCGGGATAAGAGGCTTGTCCGCTGAAACCGCCAGTCCCTTTGCAAAGCTTACGCCGACAAGAAGCGCACCTATAAGTCCCGGTGCATATGTTACGGCAACAGCATCGGTTTCGGCAAGAGTAACATTTGCATCGTCAAGAGCTTTCCGCACCACGCCAAGTATATTCTCACAATGACGGCGTGACGCTATCTCAGGCACAACACCGCCGTATTTTTTATGCTCCTCTATCTGTGTGGAAACTACATTTGAAAGTATTTTCACTCCGTTCTCAACAACGGCTGCGGCTGTTTCGTCGCATGATGATTCTATTGCAAGTATTTTCATTCAAATCACCCTTTCACTTATTCATCCGTCAGATATTTTGTCATAAGAATGGCGTTTTCATCCGGCTTACAGTAAAAGTTTTTCCGTAAGCCCACCTGTACATATCCCGATTTTTTATATAGATCAACAGCAGGAATATTGCTTTCCCTCACTTCAAGATTTATAAAGCCTGCGTTTATTTCTGCGGCATATTCATCCAGCTTTTCAAGAAGCGCCGTACCTATTCCGCATTTGCGGTATTCCGTTCTTACGGCAACATTGTTTATGTTTATTTCATCAAGCACAAAGGAAGCGGTAACAAAGCCGCATATCACGCCGCTTTCGTCCTCTGCGGCAATAAATACCGAGTTTTCCGAAGCAAATTCCGACATAAACGAATCAATACTCCATGGTTCGGAAAAGCACTCCTTTTCAATAAGCGCAAGATCCGCAAGGTCACTGTCCCTTGCCATACGTATGAGTATGCTCATCTTCCCGACTCCTTTAAAATTTCGGCGCATAGTGCTTTAAGGCCGTCCATATCGGAAAGCGTACCGCACCTGTTTCTTAGCTCCGCCGCATGAGGCATACCTTTAATATAAAATGCGCACTGACGGCGCAGCTCACTCATTGCCGTTTTCATACCCTTATACTCAACCGTAAGCTCTGCCTGTTTAAGCATGATATCAAGCTTTTCCTCAAGCGGCGGTTCAGGAATAATAACTCCGTTTTCAAGATACTCCCTCACCTGCTCAAATATCCACGGTCTGCCGTAGCTGCCTCGTCCTATCATAACAAGGTCGCAGTCTGTTTCCCTGTACATTTTTTCAGCAGTTTCCGGAGAAACAACATCGCCGTTTCCGATAACGGGTATTTTAACTGCCTGTTTTACTTTTTTTATTATCTCCCAATCAGCTTTTCCGTGATACATCTGCGTTTTTGTACGTCCGTGCACGGTAATTGCCGAAGCGCCCGAGTTTTCAGCCATAAGTGCAAACTCAACCGCATTTATACTGTTTTCGTCCCAGCCACTGCGTATTTTTACGGTAACTGGAACGCCCGAATTTTTCACCGCACTTTTTATTATCTCCGAAGCAAGCGAAAGATTTTTCATAAGCGCCGAACCGCTTCCGTTTCCTGCGATCTTCGGAACGGGACAGCCCATGTTTATATCCAATATATCGGGGTCATATTTCATAAGCATTTCTGATGCTCTGCCGATAAATTCGGGGTCCTCTCCGAAAAGCTGGAGCGCATACGGACGCTCGTTTTCCATTACCGTACAAAGCTCCTCGGTCTTTCTGTCGGAATAACAAAGTCCTTTTGCAGAAATCATTTCCGAAACCATATATGCCGCACCCTTTTCCTTGCACACGGCACGATATGCTCTGTCCGCAACGGATGCCATCGGTGCAAGTGCGGCAGTCTTTTCTATTTTCACTTTTCCGATTGAAATATATTCCATGTATGCTCTCCGTTTAAAAATATCATCTATCACAACTATTTATTCTTTCATTATACCACATTGCACAAAAAAATAAAACGTTTTTATCCGCAAAAATTTCACGAAAAAAACGCCCCTCAAAAGCCGTATATTAGAATATGTTCACATAAAACCGATAATACCTTGCCTTATGTGAACATATGATGTGATTTTTAAGATATTACACTTCTATCTGCGGAGTTTTGCTTTTCTGCTCCGCAGTAAGGTCATAGTCCTGGTCGTCCGAATTTTCATATACCTGATATTCCTCGCATATCTTATCAAGTCTGCTGTAATTGTATGCTATATAGTCCTTTTTGCGCAAACCAACGGCAACAATAAGCGCATTTATAACGCTCATCGGCGCAACAAGCGAATCCGCAAATGACGCCATATCACTTCTTGCAATAAGAATATGGTCTGCACATTCCGCAAGCGGCGATGCCAAGCTGTCTGTAATGGCAATGACCTTTGCTCCATGTGAATGCGCAAAGCGAAACGCCTTTACGGTATGCTTTGAATATCTCGGAAAGCTTATACCTATCATGATATCATCTTCACCGATATTTATTATCTGCTCAAACATTTCGGCGGTAGATGTTGTATGAACAAGCTTAACATTTTCAAACATCATCGTAAAATAGAACGAAAGGAAACGTGCCAGAACAGCCGCCGACTGTGCACCGATGATATAGATATTTTTTGCGGCGCAGAGCGTGTCCACAGTGCCGTAAAATTCATCACGGTCACCCTCTTCAAGCGTTTTTCGCAGCTTGTCGATATCCATATTCAGCACCTTTTCATATACCTCCGTATCGCCGAGCTGGTCATTCATAACGTCAATACGCTGTACGGTAGTAAGCTTATTATTAGTAAATTCTTTTAGAGCACGCTGAAGCTCCGGATAACCCTCATATCCAAGCTCCGTAGCAAAGCGTACAACGGTAGATTCACTTACTCCGACAATAGAACCGAGCTTTGAAGCAGTCATAAATGCCGCCTTATCATAATGTGCAAGCATATACTCTGCAATTTTTTTATGTCCCTTGGAAAGATTGGGCATTATTTTCTTTAGGTTGGCAAATAAATTTTTCTGCATGAGCTTTACCTTCTTTGAAATTTAATTCCATAGACCGCTTTGCAAGTCGATTATTTCCTGCCGTCTTTTTTTGGTTGCATCACAGTCACGGCGATATTTACCCGATGAAGTGCGCACAATAACATCACCCTCGGATATGTTATCGTCAAAGTCGGAAATATCTGCATTAAACAGATTTCCGTCATCATCCACTGTTATTATTTTACCCTCTATTTTCTCAACTGTCAACACTTTTTACGAATTTCCTTTCCGAATTTTGAAATCCATTTTATTAAATTATGCATTTTGCATTTTGTAAGCTTTTTGCATATACCATATTTTGCCACGCCGCATAATCACGCCGCCTGCAAATTTTCCTCGGTAAGCGATTTGTCATCAAGAATGTATATATCCTCTCCGTCCGAGCAGGCAACTATCGTTCCGTTCACAGCCGTGCCGTATATAATCAAGCCGTAATTTTCCAGACGATTTGTTACATCCTTGTGAGGATGCCCGTACTCGTTATCCTTTTGATATTGTATCACTGCGATATCGGGATCGACAGCCGCCAGAAATTCCTCGCTTGTAGAGGATGCCGAACCGTGATGTCCGACCTTGAGAACGTCCGCTGAAATATCCGCACCGCTTTCAAGTATGCCGTTTTCCGCCTCAGCCTCGGCATCGCCGGTAAAAAGAAAGCTGCTGTTTCCATATACAAGACGGACTACAACAGACCAGTTGTTAAGGTCGGAGTATTCTTCATATACCGGCGATATTATTTCAAGGCGAACGGAGTCTTTATTTTCTTCCGTATCGTCCGAAATTGTATATACATCTCCTGCTTTGGCGGCAGTCATACGTATGCATTTTTCCGAGAGCGCATCAAGAAAATCTTCATATATAATGCTTGTGGGAGTAAGCTCTTCATTTATCTTCGGCACGAGCACCGTACCTACGTCAAATGTACTTATAATGTGCGGCAGAGAACCAATATGGTCGGAATGCGGATGTGTTGCGATCAGATAATCAATACGGCTTATCCCAAGCGATGAGATATAGTCTGCAACATATCCCGAATATTCTTTCTCGCCGCCGTCTATAAGAACAGTCTTTCCGTCATACACAATAAGAGAGCAGTCGCCCTGACCGACATCTAAATAATGAACATACAGCTCGGCATCGTTTTCGACAAAGCTTTCTATGACCTGAACAGGCTTTTCCTCCTGCGGCACGCCTTCAAGATATCCGCCGTAAGCGGAAGCCGCCGCAAAAATAAACAGCATTATCAAAGTGGGAAACGATATTCCCCATTTGCGCTTTGAACGTGAATTTACCTTCCGTGCCGTTTTCCTTGACGTGCGTTTTGCCTTGCTCCGGATCGTTTTGCGCTGTGCCACTTTTTATCTCCCTTTCTGCGATCGGTGGTTTCTTTTTTATTTTTTCTTTCCTGCTCCTCACGCAGATACTGTGCGTCGGGCTTTACAAGACAGTCCTTTGTATTTCCTATAAGGTCGGTACGGTGAGCCTTCTGCAAAGCCTCGATCACCTTTCTCTGATTCTGCGGACGGAAATACTGGAGCAGTGCTCTTTGCATTGATTTTTCCTCCGCCGTTTTCGGAACATATACCTTTTCCATTGTATATGGATCAAGTTCGGTATAAAACATACAGGTAGATATAGTTCCGGGCGTAGGATAAAAATCCTGC
Source organism: uncultured Ruminococcus sp. (assembly GCA_949299215.1). Taxonomy (GTDB): domain Bacteria; phylum Bacillota; class Clostridia; order Oscillospirales; family Ruminococcaceae; genus UMGS363. The sequence continues at coordinate 6,149 of CASFZT010000004.1, read as the reverse complement.
ACCTGCTCCGGACGCATTTTCAGACTTTTTAGGAACAGCGCAAGTTCCACAGCTTCTTTAAGAGTGCTGCCGGGGTGTGAGGACATTAGATAAGGCACAAGATACTGTTCCTTTCCTATCTGCCCCGTAAGTTTGTAAAACTTATCCTGAAATTTCTTATATGCTTCAATATGAGGCTTGCCCATTTTGTCAAGCACCGCCGCAGAGCAATGCTCGGGTGCGACTTTAAGCTGACCGCTTACATGGTGCTCAATAAGCTCACGCATAAACTCGTCATTCTTATCCTCCATAAGATAATCGTAACGAATACCGCTTCGGATAAAGACCTTTTTCACCTTTGGTATCTTACGCAGCTCACGCAGCATATGAAGATATTCGGTGTGGTCGGCAACAAGCGCCTTGCACGGCTCCGGCGCAAGACATTTTTTTCCCTTGCAAAGTCCTGCCTTTATCTGCTTTTCACAGCTTGGCTGTCTGAAATTTGCGGTAGGTCCTCCAACGTCATGAATATATCCCTTAAAGTTCGGCAGAGTCGTAAGAAGCCTTGCCTCCTTCAATACGCTTTCTTCGCTGCGCACGGCAATCCGCCTGCCCTGATGCAAAGCTATGGAGCAGAAGTTGCAGTTTCCGAAACATCCTCTGTTGTGAGTTATTGAAAACTCCACTTCTTTTATGCCGGGCACACCGCCCAAAGGCTCATATATCGGGTGATATGTCCTCATATACGGAAGCTCGTAAATATGGTCAAGTTCTTCTGTTGTAAGCACGGGCGATGGAGGAAGCTGTACAAGCATTTTATCGTCCTGGCGCTGTATAACGGTCTTGCCGTAAATTTCGTCCTGCCAGTCATACTGTATTCTGCAAGCCTTTGCATATTCTTCCTTTTTCTCACGGCAGGCTTTAAATGACGGACATTCCGCAGCGCCGTATGGGGTTTCGGACGGTGCACATAAATATGCCGTTCCACGGATATCCCTCATATTGCGGATATCCTCGCCCTTTGCAATACGGCTGCATACTTCTCTTGTCTGATGCTCGCCCATACCATAAATGAGCAGATCTGCACTGCTGTCGCAAAGTATGGATGCACGAACAGCATCGTCCCAATAATCGTAATGTGCAAATCTGCGCAAAGAAGCCTCCAGACCGCCTATTACAACGGGAATATCTCCGTATATCTCACGGATCTTTTTACAGTACACAATTACCGCACGGTCGGGACGCTTTCCTGATTTTCCGCCTGCGGTATATGCATCGTCAGAGCGTTTTTTCTTTGCACTTGTATAGTGTGCCACCATTGAATCTATATTCCCCGACGTTACCATAAAAGCATATTTGGGTCTGCCGAGCTTTGTAAAATCATGTTCGGACTTACAGTCAGGCTGAGCGATAATTCCGACGGTAAAGCCTTCGTCCTCTATAACTCTTGAAATAATTGATATGCCAAAGCTTGGGTGATCGACATAGCTGTCGCCCGTTATGCAGATAAAATCAAGCTGTGATATGCCACGCTCGGTCATATCCGATTTTGAAATGGGAAGAAAGGGCATTCTTACTCTCCTTTTTATTCAGCAGTATCCTCGCTGCCGTTTACATTATCCTCGTTCATAAGCTTTCTTTGCAGCCACATCTCCTTTGTGACAAGTACGCTTCTCGGCTTTGACCCTTCATACGGACCCACAACACCGAGTTCCTCAAGCTGATCCATAACTCTTGCGGCTCTTGCATAGCCAAGCTTGAGCTTTCTCTGTAAATATGACACGGAAGCCTGTCCCGCATCACAAAGAACATCTACCGCACGGTCGATAATATCCGCATCACTGCCATCTCCCGTCGGCACATCGGAGGAATTGTCACCGCTCTTTTCGCCCTTTGGTACGGGTATGGCTTTTTCGATCTCTTCAATAATTTCGGCTGAATATTCAACCGTGCCGCCACTCTTTATGTATTCCACAACAGCCTCAACTTCCTTTGTGGAAACAAAACAGCCCTGTATTCTTATCGGTTTCGGAATACCCTGCGGATAGTAAAGCATATCGCCGTAACCAAGCAGCTTTTCCGCACCGGCCGTATCTATAATGGTACGGCTGTCCACCTGTGATGAAACGGTAAGCGCAATTCTTGACGGAATATTTGCCTTGATAAGACCCGTGATAACGTCAACCGTAGGACGCTGTGTTGCTATAATAAGGTGCATACCTGCGGCACGAGCCATTTGTGCAAGACGGCATATGGAGTCCTCAACCTCGTTTGAGCAAGCCATCATAAGGTCTGCAAGCTCATCTATTGCAATAACTATCCTCGGCAGAGGTTCAACACCATCCGTTTCGGCAGCCATTTCATTATAGCCATTAAGGTCACGAACATTGCTGTCAGCAAAAAGCTTATATCTTTTCAGCATTTCCTGAACTGCCCACGAAAGCGCACCTGCGGCTTTTCTTGGGTCGGTAACAACGGGAATGAGCAGGTGCGGAATGCCGTCATAGGTCTTGAACTCGACCATCTTGGGGTCAATAAGAACAAGACGCACTTCATCCGGAGTTGCATTGTATAAAATGCTCATGATTATACTGTTTGTACAAACAGATTTACCCGAACCGGTAGTACCAGCAATTATAACGTGCGGCATTTTTCCGATATCGCCTATAATGACATCGCCGTCAATATTTTTTCCCACGACAAAAGAGAGCTTGCTCTTTGCCTCCGCAAACTCGGGACTTTCAATAAGCTCACGTATCGAAACCGTATCCTTTACACGGTTAGGCACTTCTATACCGACAGCCGCCTTTCCGGGTATAGGCGCTTCGATTCGCACTCCTGCGGCAGCAAGATTAAGTGCGATATCGTCCGCAAGAGCGGTTATCTTGGAAATCTTCACGCCTGCGCTCGGCTGAAGCTCATATCGTGTTACGGTAGGACCTCTGTGTATATCGACAATTCTCGTTTGAACGCCGAAGCTTTTCAGCGTATCTACAAGAGTTGCGGCATTGGCTTTCATTTCAGCCTCGGCATCGCTTGCATTGCGTTCATTATCGACCTGTTTCAGCAAAGAAACAGGCGGAAATTTATATATGAACGGTTCTTTTTTGTTTTCGGAAATCTCATGCTGTATGTCGGCTGCCGTGGGAGCGTCCGGCATATCAAGCTCCTCGCCTGTATTTATCTTGTCCGAAGCAAGTGCGGACTGCTTTTTCTTGATCGCCGCCGATATATCGTTTTTAAGCTGACTATGCTCGTCCTGCACCGATGCCGCCGATGGTTTCTTAACAGGAACGGCAGCCGCTTTTTTTATGATATCGTCAAGCTCGTTTGATTTTTTCGGTGTGTCCGCTTTCGGCACAGCTTTCTTTGCGGCAGTATCGGCAGTTACATCTGTTTCCGCTTTATCGGACGGCTTATCGCTGTCAAATGGCAGCTCCGTGACTGTGCCGGTAGTCTTTATCTGCTCATTCACAGGCAGACGCTGACCTGCAGGCATGGGAATATCCACATTGAAATCCTTGCGGGGTGCAGGCACGGGCATATTCTTCGGCTGCTTACCGGTATTTTTGGAGGACGCACCCGGAGGCGGTACAAAATCTTCTGTTTCAGTATAGCGCTCCGCTCTTGCCTCGCTTGCTTTTCTTGCGGAATTGCGTATGCTCCTAAAAATATCTATAATGGTCTTATTTGCAAGTATCATCGCAAATACAAACATCAGCAATACGATTATTATAGTTGCACCCGTGCGCTTGAAAAGTGCAAGCAAAGGTCCTGCGATAAGTATGCTCAGCATTCCGCCACCGCGAAAATGCTTGCCCTCTTCATAAAGTATGGGCAGCACCTCCGCAAACAAACCGTCACCCTCAAGCTCTCCGACAAACACTATCTGTATAAATCCCGTTATCAGCAGAATAAAGACAAGACTCTGCCATATTTTTGATGTTACATATACATCTGTCTTGTCAAGTGCGATCATAATGGAAACATAAATAAAAACAAGCGGTACGATAATGGCAGACACGCCGAAAAGTCCGAGAAATACGTTATGTATAGCGTTCCAAAGCGATTCGCCCTTTATAACGGTGAACGCCATAAGCAGTATTCCGAACGCAAAAAGCAGAGTTGACCACAAAACCTTGTCACGCCTTACACGTGCTTCGTTTTCCTTTTGCTTGGCGGCAGTTTTTGAAGGAGTCTGTTTGCTCTGTGCCACGATAATTTTCCCCCTTAACCGATAAAGCCTATTCTTGTGCCCGATATTTGCTCATATATTCCTATACATAATACAGCAATACCAAGAACAAGGGTATAATATGCAAATATTCTGAATTTGTTTGATGTGACAAGCAGCTTTATAAGTATGATAGCAAAGTATCCCACAACCGCCGACACAACAAAGCAGACGATAAGCGGAAGTATTCCCACCGTTTCAGCCGCAGAAGCAACATCCTTTATCTCCAGCAAAGAGCCTGCAAGAATTACGGGAAGTCCGAGAATAAAGCTGTACTCAACAGAATCCTCTTTTTTAAGTCCGGTAAGCATACCCGAGCCTATCGTTGAACCTGAGCGTGAAATTCCCGGCATAAGCGCAAATCCCTGAAAGATGCCTATTATAAGCGCATTTTTCACTTTCATCTCACCGCAGGTATATTTTCCGCCGTCATGTGATCTTGCTGTGCTTATGAAAAGAAGTGCGGAGGTATAGAGAAAACCGAGTCCCTCTGCAACTATATCCGCATCGGACGCAAGTCCTTCAAAGAAATCCTTGAATATGTAGAATATAAACAGTGGAAGTATTGATATCACCAGCATACATATCATGCGCCACTCGCCATTCATTTCGCTCCATTTGAATTTTCCGGTAAAAATATCCTTCACCATACGGAAAAATTCAAGTACAAGCTTTATTATTTTCTCTCTGAACGCAAAAAAAACAGCTATCAGCGTACCCATATGCAGCACAAGCGTGATAGTGACCGCATTTTCTCCGTCCAGACCGAAAAAATGCTGTAAAAGCGACAGATGTCCCGAACTGGAAACAGGCAGGAACTCCGTAAGCCCCTGCACTATTCCCTGTAAAATTGCTTCAAAAATACTCATTATAAAAAGGCCCTTTCATATATTTGTCCAATGATGTTATCTGCTTTGCCGACACAAGATCAATTGCAGGCAGGTTATCTGCATACTGCAATTTCTCTACATATTCAGCCTCACGTCCTTTTTCCTGTGCATAAAATATATCATACTCATCAATAACGGAATAGATCATACATTCTCGCCGTCCTTTGTGCCGCTATCATCGTCGGGATATCTCGGTTCGCCATTTTCTATAAGCTCATACAAAGCCGAAACAGCATCCGAAAGTCCGCCAAGCGAATCTATAAGACCTTCCTTAACGGCAGCTTCTCCGTCAAGCACCGTTCCCATATCCATAGTAAGCTCGCCCGTATTCATCATAAGCTTTTTGAAGCGTTCCGGAGATATATTGCTGTTGCTGCTCACAAAGCGGCTTATTCTTTCCTGCATCTTGTCAAAATATGAAAGCGTCTGCGGCACACCAAGCACCGTTCCGCTCATGCGCACGGGATGTACCGTCATTGTAGCGCTCGGCACGATAAACGATCTTTTGGCGGATACGGCAAGCGGCACACCTATTGAATGCCCTCCGCCAACGACCAGCGATACAGTAGGCGTTTTCATACTTGCAATAAGCTCGGCAATGGCAAGACCTGCCTCGACATCTCCTCCGACCGTATTCAGAATGATGACCAATCCCTCCACTGAACGGTCCTGTTCAACGGCAACAAGCGCAGGCATTATATGCTCATACTTGGTAGTCTTATTCTGCGGCGGAAGTATATAATGCCCCTCTACCTGACCTATAATTGTAAGGCAGTGAATGAGGTGCTTTGAATTTTGTGAAATGACCTCGCCTGTTTTTTCTATAAGCTCGGTCCTATCAAGCTGTTCTTCTTCGGGTGTGGGAATATTTTCTTCTTTATCGGACATATCAAAAAGCTCCTTGCAGATAAAAATTGACGTAAAAAACGTCTTTTCAATAAGGGGCTTTGCCCCGTCATTCAACGCGGCAAGCCGCAGCGAAGCTGCGATGAAGTTTCAGTTGGGGATTGAACCCCAACTGAAACTGAATATGGAACCCGCCGCCT